>JAPOZF010000031.1 GCA_026706165.1 Gemmatimonadota bacterium | reverse complement strand
CTGTTGCCGCGGCGAAGGAGTGACCGAATCACGACCATCCGAGTAGTACTGGAAGACGACCATGGAATGTTGCGGGAAACCGTCAGGGAGTTCCTTGCCGGGCAGGACGGCATGGAGGTGGTGGGAGAGGCGGTCGACGACATCGAAGAAACGCCCTGATCGCGAGACCGGCAGCAAGCTGACCAATCCGGAGATCTCCTTTCCAACAGGCTCCTCCGCCGGGTAGTGTCTTCATAAACCCGGCGCAGTGCTGCCATTTCTCAGGGTTGCGGCTGCCTCCTTCTCTCCAGTTGCCGTTGCCCGCCTTATCTTTTCTGCTCGCTTGCGCCTTGCTGCCGGCCCGATTGCTTCCGCCGCGCCGTCGGTGCGACTTTCACCGCCCGCAGCGGTTGCCCCGAATCAGCCCCACCATCCTACAGGAATACCGCATGACCGTCACCCCCGCCTGCAACCGCCCCGCCAGGACGGCCTACCGCTTCGAGGGATTCGCCGCCGAGTACCTCGCCAACGTCACCGAGCAGTGGGTGAAGCCGGCGCCGGCGGCCAACCCGGCGATGCTCGACATGTTCCGCGACCGCGACCGCTACCCGCTGCGCGACATGGTCCCCTGGGCCGGGGAGTTCGCCGGCAAGTACCTGACCAGCTCGGTGCAGATCCTGCGGCTCACCGGGGAGAGCGACCTTCGCCGCCATCTCGGGCGCTTCGCCTCCGAGCTCGCCTCGCTGCAGGCGGAGGACGGGTACCTCGGCCCCTGGCCGCGCGCCTTCAGGCTGACGGGAAAGGCCCCGAACCGCCGCGGCATGAGGACGTGGGACGCCTGGGGCCACTACCACGCCATGCTCGGGCTGCTGCTCTGGCACGAGGAGAGCGGCAGCGGCCGGGCCCTCGAGTGCGCCCGGGGGATCGGCGACCTGGTCTGCGGCAAGTTTCTCGGCCGCAAGGGGCGCGGCAGGCGACTCGTCGACACCGGCAGCAGCGAGATGAACCTCGCCGTCATCCACTCCCTCTGCCTGCTCTACCGCAAGATCCCCGAGCAGCGCTACCTCGACATGGCCCTGCAGATCGCCGGCGAGTTCGGCGCCAATGGGCCGGACGGCCCCGCCGGGGACTACCTGCGCACCGCCCTGGCCGGAGAGGAGTTCTTCGCCACGCCCAAGCCGCGCTGGGAGAGCCTGCACCCGATCATGGGGATGGCCGAGCTCTACTGGCTCACCGGCGAGGAGGAGTACCGCACCGCCTTCGAGCACATCTGGTGGAGCATCGTCAAGCTCGACCGCCACAACAACGGCGGCTTCACCTCCGGGGAGAAGGCGCAGGGCAACCCCTACCACCGGGCCGCCATCGAGACCTGCTGCACCGTCGCCTGGCTGGCGATGAGCGTCGAGATGCTGCGCATGACGGGCAGCTCCGTCGTCGCCGACGAGATCGAGCTGGCGACGCTGAACTCCGGCTTCGGCCTGCACTCCCGCTCGGGGCGCTGGGTGACCTACAACACCCCGATGGACGGGGTGCGCAACGCCAGCGCCCACGACATCGTCTTCCAGGCGCGCGCCGGCAGCCCGGAGCTCAACTGCTGCAGCGTCAACGGCCCTCGGGCCCTGGGCATGATCGGCGACTGGGCGCTGATGAGGGAGCGGGCAGGGCTGATCCTCAACTGGTACGGCCCCGGGTCGATGACGGTTCGGGCAGGCGGCGCCTCGGTCGACCTGAAGCAGGAGACGGAGTACCCGCGACAGGGCTCGGTGCGGCTGCGGGTCAGTCCCGCAAGGGCGGCGGAGTTCGCCCTCAAGCTGCGCATCCCCCACTGGTCGAAGCAGACCTCCCTGCGGGTCAACGGCGAGCCGGTTGCCGCCGAAGCCGGCTCCTACGCCGGGATCCGCCGCACCTGGAGGCGGGGGGACCGCGTCGACCTCGACCTCGACTTCTCCCTCCACTTCTGGCGCGGCGAGAAGCAGTGCCGCGGCAGCACCTCCCTGTACCGGGGCCCGGTCCTGCTGACATACGACCGCCGCCTCAACAGCCTCGATCCGGCCGGGCTTCCCGAGCTCGACGCGGAAGAGGCGCACCCGGAGCTTGCGGATATCGACGGGCCGGACCCGGTCGTCGCCGTCGATATGGAGGGGGCCGGGGGAGGCAAGGTGCGCCTGTGCGACTTCGCCAGCGCCGGGGAAGGGGGCTCCCCCTACCTGTCATGGCTGCGGGTACGCAACAGTCACAAGACTCCCTTTTCAAGAGAAAACCCGTTGCGCAGCGGCAGGGCGCGCCAACCAGAGGAGAGATGAAGTGGCAAAGTACCGCGTAGGGGTCATCGCCAGCGGACGCATCGCCCGCGAGCACGGCCGCGGCTGGACCCGGTGCGAACGGACCGGGATCGCCGCCATCGCCGACTCCCACCCGGAGGCCCTGGCCAGCTACGCCGGGGACTTCGGGGTGGAATCGACCTACCTCGACTACCGCGAGATGATGGCGAAGGAAGAGCTCGACATCGTCAGCGTCTGCTCCTGGGACCCGCAGCACGCCGAGATGACGATCGCGGCGGCGGCCGCCAAGCCGAAGGCCGTGGTGTGCGAGAAGCCGATGGCGACCTCCCTCGGCGAGGGGGAGGCGATGATCACCGCCTGCGAGCGCAACGACGTCAAGCTCGCCATCGGCCACCAGCGCCGCTTCTACTCCTCCTGGAACGAGGCCGCCCGGCTGATCGCCGACGGCGCCATCGGCGAGCCGGAGCGGCTGTGGACGGGGGTTCGCGCCGGCATGATGAACACCGGCACCCACGGCATCGACTGCCAGTTCTGCCTGCTCGGAGACCCGAAAGCGCTGTGGGTCATGGGCGGGGTGGAGCGCAAGACCGACCACCACATCTTCGGCCACCGGGTCGAGGACCGCTGCTGCGGCCTGATCGGGTACGAGGGCGGCGCCACCGGGGTGATCGAGAACGAGCTCAGCGGCCAGTACATGGTCGGGGCCACGGTCTACGGCAGCGAAGGCATGGTGGTGGTCGACGACAACAGCCTGAGGTACATGACCGCCAAGACCGCGGGCTGGCAGGAGTTCGAGCCGGAGGAGGAGGCCCGCGGCGGATACGGGGACGCCTTCACCGACCAGGCCAACGGCATCGTCGACTGGATCGAGGGCAAGGTCGAGACCTACCGCAACACCGGCGAGGTCGGCAAGGCGACCCTCGAGGTGATGATGGCGGTGTACGAGTCGGCGCGCATGCACGAGCGCGTCGACCTGCCCCTGAAGACCCGCGACAACCCGCTGGACGTCGCCGTGGAAGAGGGGAGGATCCCGGTGGAGCGGCCCGGCATTTGGGACGAGCGCTCCTTCTTGGTGCGCGGCGAGAGCATGACCTGGATCGCCGATCAACGCGCCGGGAATTGACCCGCCATGGAACCGGTACGGACCGCACTGGTCGGATGCGGCGGCATGTCCTCCGCCCACGTGAGCGGGCTCGAGGAGTTGCGCCGGGCCGACCGCCGCCCCCTCGAGATCGTCGCCGTCTGCGACCCGGACACCGACCGCGCCCGGCAGCGGGCCGCCCAGGTGGCGGAGGTCCAGGGCTCGGAGCCGGCCCTGTTCGAGCGGCTGGAGTACCTGCTGGGCAGCGGCCCGGAGCTCGAGGCGGTCGACATCTGCACCCTGCACTCCGCCCACCACGAGGTCGCCGTCCCCTGCCTCGAAGCCGGCCTCGCCGTCCTCATCGAGAAGCCGCTGGGGGTGACCATGCGGGCGGCGCGCCGCATCCTCGACGCTGCAATCCGCAGCCGCAGCCTGCTCGCGGTTGCCGAGCAGTACCGCCGCTCTCCCGAAGAGAGGGCGCGCAACTGGGCGCTTCGCAGCGGCCGCATCGGCAGGCCGCGCACCTTCTACTGGCAGGACGTGTCCGAGTCGCTGGGAAAGTGGGGGTGGCGCAGCTTCCGGCAGCACTCCGGGGGCGGCTGGGTGCTCGACGGCGGCGTCCACTTCGCCGACATGTTCCGCTATCACCTCGGCCTGCAGCCGCGCGAAGTGTTCGCGGTGACCCGGCAGTTCGAGCCGTTCCGCTACGACGACGCGGCCGAACGCGCCGGCTCCTGGCGCGTCGACGTCGAGGACTCATCGCACGCCCTGGTCTCCTTCGAGGACGACGTCGTGGTCCAGTGGACGTGGCAGGGGTCTGCCCCCGGGCAGGGGTTCCGGAGCCGCGTCCTCTACGGCAGTGAGGGCTGCATCGACTGGGGGACCGGGCTGTGGCCGCGCCGGGGAGATCACCTGTCCAACGAGGAGCTCGTCGCCGTGTTCCGCGGCAGTCTCGACGAGGAGGCGGAAGAAGAGCTGTTTCCCGGTGGAGTGACCCACCCCGTCGCCGTCGAGCTGGTGGATTTCGCCCGCGCCGTGCGCAGCGGGGGCCGGCCCGAGGTCGACGGCATGGAGGGGTTCGAGGCGCAGGCGATCTGCCTCGCCGTGTACGAGTCGGGCTGGCACGGCCGCCCGGTGACCATGCGGGAGATCGAGCGCTGCGAGCTCGAGGGGTACCAGGCCGGGATCAACGCCGATCTCGGCATCGAATAGTTTCCGGCAGCGAAAAAACAGGGAGGCGCCGGGGGTGCCCGACGCCGCCGGCAACAGGGAGTCGAAAGATGAAATACCGTTTCGCCGAGATGATCTGGTACGAAATCCGGGACGCGGCCGCCCGGGACCGCGTCGCGGTGCTGCCGGTCGCCACCTACGAGGACCACGGGCCGCACCTGCCGGTCGACACCGACGTGGTGCTGTGCACGGGGATCTGCGAGAGGGCGGTGGCCGCTATCCCGGAGGAGGCGGTGCTGGTTCCGCCCGTGCCCCACGGGTACAGCCCCCACCACATGGACTTCCACGGCACCCTGACGAT
>JAPOZF010000798.1 GCA_026706165.1 Gemmatimonadota bacterium | reverse complement strand
CGGCGGGGTCGTCGCCGGTGACCGCGGGCGGCGCCGCGACCACGTGGGCGGCGACCCCGGGCTGCTGCAGCGGCTGGCCTCGCATGTCGGGCGCAGGGTCATCCCCGAGCTGCAGAAGGCCTTCGCCTACCGGGCCAGCCGTTTCGAGGGGTTCAAGATCGTCTGTTACGGGGCCGAGGAAGGCGGTTTCTTCCACGCCCACCGGGACAATCTCAGCCCGTCGACGGCGCACCGCCGTTTCGGGCTCACCGTCAATCTCAACGGCGGCTTCGAGGGAGGCGAGCTGCGCTTCCCCGAGTACGGCCCGGACCTGTACCGCCCACCGGCAGGGGCGGCCATCCTCTTTTCCAGCTCGCTTCTGCACGAGGTGCTCCCGGTGACTTCGGGGGAGCGCTTCTCGCTGTTGTCATTCCTATTCGCGTCCCCGAGGTAGGAGCGAGCTGCTCCTCCACCCCCCCGCGCGGCGATGTTGGCGGGCGATCTTCTCCCTGGTTGCTCCGAGCCTTGCACGGTCGAGTCTTTTCCGAGGCCGGGGCGGACTCGAGGGCATCGAGGCAGTCGATGCGGTGCTCTCGGAGTCACCCACGCTGCCGGTCGCGGTGCTACGCGGCCAGGTGCGCGTCCAGGGAGGCGAGGCATCCTTCCCAGCCGCTCTGGTGACGGGCGCCGACATCCTCGGAGCTGAATCCCTGGTGCAGCAGGTCGATCGCGGTCCCTTTGCCGCTGCGGCGGAACTCGACGGTCACCGTTGAAACTTCCCCGTCCATGCTGGTCTGCTCCCATTCCCAGGTCATCACCAGCCTGCGGGGCGGGAGGATTTCCCGGAAAACCCCCTTGACGAACATGTGGTCCCCGTCCGGGGCCTGCATCTCCAGGCGGTAGGGGCCGCCGACCCTCAGGTCGACCTCGGCGCTCGGGGCGGTGAACCCGGGAGGGCCCCACCAGTCCATCAGCTGCTCCGGATCGGTGAAGGCGGCGAAAACCGCGTCCGGTTGGGCGGCTGTTCTGTGGGCGATCTGCAGGGAGACGGAGCCGGGCGCGTTCATGTCAGGCCCCCTGCTCCATCTCGTTGGTGAAACGGTGGCTCGCCGCGTCGAGCCGGTCCATCAGCTCGGCGGGGACACAGAGCGCTGTCCCGTCCAGCATCTGGTCGACGTGCTCCTCGCTTTCGCTGCCCCCGAGGACGCTGGTCACCTCGGGGCGCGCCAGCACCCAGGCGACGCAGACCGCCGCCCGCGATACCCCCAGCTCCCGGGCGACGGCGTCGAGCTCGGCGAGGATCCCCTCCATCGGGGGGCCGTGCTCGACCTTCCTTCCCGGGGCCAGGAACCCCTGGTCCATCGGGCTGAAGGTCATAACCCCCAAGCCCAGCTCGCCGACCACCGGGAACATCTCGCGCTCGAACAGGCGGGTGCGTGCCTGGTTGTCATCCGATACGGTGACCCCGGCCACCGTGTAGTAATCCTCGATTCCGGCGGGAGGGCTGGTTCCTGCCGCCAGGGCGGTTTCGTGCAGCTCGGAGACCGCCGCGGCGGAATGGTTGGAGATCCCCCAGTAGCGGATCTTGCCGGCCCTCACGAAGGCGTCCATCGCCGCGCAGATATCGGCGGCGCCGGTGACGCCGTCCGCCTGGTGGAGGAGGAACAGGTCGAGGTAGTCGGTCCCGAGCCGGCGCAGCGACCCGTGCAGCTGGCTTTCGAGGTAGGCGGGAGTGAACGCCGCCGGCTCCCCGTCGGAGGGCGGGGGATGCGAGGTGGGGACCTTGGTGCAGATTACCGCCCGGTCGCGGCGTCCGGCGACCGCCCTGCCGAGGGCTTTCTCGGCGCCTCCCCAGCCGTAGGCGATGGCGGAATCGAAGAAGTTGACCCCGGCATCGAGACAGTAGCGCAGCACCTCGACCCCCCTCTCGTTGGCCTCGCTGCGCGCCATCGTGCGGAAGGCAGTTCCCTGGCAGAGCCGCGACACCATGAGATCGGTGCGGCCGAAGCGGACTTTGGGCTGGTCGCCGGCAGCCATCGCTACAGCCCGGTCCTGGCCGCCAGGTCGATTATCCCCTCCAGGGAGTACCGCTCCAGCCCGCAGGTGTGGAAGCTCAGTTTCATGGCGATCTCCCTCAGTCCGGACGCAGCCCGGCGAGGATCGCCTCGGCCAGCTCCATCGTCTTGACCGCCTCGTCGAGGTCGGCCCCCGGCAATCCGACGGGCCGGCCGTCGCGGATGCAGTCGAGAAAATGGCGGTCCTTGTCGCGCTGAGTCTCGGAATCATCCTTGGTCAGCTCGCGCACCTGCCCGTCGCAGACCAGCTTGCCGGTCCGGATCCCCTCGAGGTAGGCGGAGATTTCGCGGCCGTGGATTTCGTAGCGCTCGAGCCGCGCGTCGGTGGTGTAGTTGGCGCTCAGGTGGGCGACGCAGCCGTTCTCGAACAGCACCAGGGCCGCGTGCACGTCGTTGTACTTCGAGAAGCGCCGCTTGACGATGCCGTGCACTTCGGCGACGTCGGATCCGGCCAGGGACCTCACCAGGTCGATGGCGTGGATCGGCGACTCCATCAGCATCCGCTCCATGACGATCTTCGGAAAGCGTTCGCCCCGCTCGCCCCGTTCGAAGCCTGCCATGCTCTTGTGGAACTCCCCGACGAGCTGAACGATCGGCCCGCGCTCGAGGATCGCCCGGCGCGCCTCGACCACCATCGGGTCGAAGCGCCGCTGCCAGCCGACCATCCCTTTGGCTCCGGAGGCCTTCGCCGCGTCGCGCAGGCGGCGCGTCTCCTCGACGTGCATGCCGGGCGGTTTTTCGAGCAGGGTGTGCACCCCCGCCTCGAGACAGGGCAGGGCGGCAGGGGCGTTGAGATGGGCCGGGGTGGTCACCCAGGCGGCGTCGATTCCGCCGGCGTCCAGCATCTCCTCGATAGACTCGTGGCGGCGCTTTATGCCGTGCGCGTCCGCAGCCCGGTCGCGGGCCTCCGCCACCGGATCGCAGACCGCGGCCAGCTCGACGTCGTCGAACTGCGAAAGGTTCTCCAGCTCGCCGCGCCCGCGGCCGCCGCAGCCGATTACAGCAACTCGTATCATGCTCTCCTCGTTCCGGTCGTCAGCAGTCCGCTGAAAGGTCCCGGCCCGGCCGGTACTCGCTGCCGCGAGCCCTTCGGATTCGTGCCGGGAGCGGCTTTGCCGTTCCCTGAAACCCTCGGACAAAGCGTTCCGAATACCGCGCCCGCTCCCGCCTGCCCGGGATGGAATCCCCTACCCCGTAATCAGGCCGCCGCCGCCCTTGCAAACGCCTCGACGGCGAACTCGACGTCCTCCGGGCCCAGGTGCCGGTGCAGCACCAGCCTGAGATCCTTCGGCGGCCTCCTGATCGTCAGCACCCCCTCCGCGGCGACCCTTTCATCGAGGTCGGAGCTCGACCACCCCAGCCCTGCGGCGTCGACCATTACGAAGTTGGTCGGATTCGGCGGCTGCCTCGGGGAAATCCCCGCGATCCCGTTCAGCCCCTCGAACAGCATGCGCGCGTGCCGGTGATCCTCGGCCAGTCGGTCGACCATCCTGTCAAGGGCGAGGATGCCGGCGGCCGCCACCGTGCCGGCCTGGCGCATCGTCCCCCCGATGCTGCTGCGCACCTTGCGCGCCCGGTCGATGAAGGCGCGGCTTCCGCACAGGAGCGAGCCGACCGGGGCGCTCAGCCCCTTGGAGACGCAGAACATCACCGAGTCGACATGCCCTGCGTACCGGGCCGGCTCGACGCCGAGGGCGACGCAGGAGTTGAACATGCGCGCCCCGTCCATGTGGACCTTCAGTCCGAGGTCGCGGGCGGCCCCGCCTGCGGCGGCGACCTCCTCCGGCAGCCAGGCGTAGCCGCCGCTGTGGTTGTGGCTGTTCTCCAGGCACAGCAGGCCGGGGTTGCCGCCGGCGGAGCGGTCCTGTTGCACGAGGTCGGCCAGCTCCTCCGGAGCGATCACCCCGAACTCCGTGGCGAAGGTGCGCGGCTCGATTCCGGCGGCGGTGTGGAACGGGGTCCTCCCCATCACGTGGCCGCGCTCGTGGCTGAGGAAGGTGTCGCCAGGTTCGGTGTGGACCATCAGGGCCAGGCCGTTCCCCATGGTCCCGGAGGGCACCAGCAGGGCCGCCTCCATCCCCAGCCTTTCGGCCGCCTTCTCCTGCAGGAGGTTGACGGTCGGATCCTCGCCGAAGGCGTCGTCCCCTACCTCGGCCGCCTTCATGGCGGCGCGCATCTCGGCGGTCGGCCGCGTCGTGGTGTCGCTTCTCAGGTCTACTGTTCTGTCTGCCATTTCTCTCAATCGAAGTTTGCCAGCCAGCCGCCGTCGACGTAGATGTCCTGGCCGGTGATGTAGCAGCCGGCGTCGGATGCCAGCAGGAGCACCGTTCCGGCGAGGTCCGCCGGCCGCCCCCAGCGCTTGAGGATCGTCGCCTGCCGGCGCCGTTCGCGCAGCCCGGGGTCGTTCCAGCTGAGGCCGGTCATGTCGGTCCGGATGTACCCGGGGCCGATGTTGTTTACGCGGATTCCGTACTTCCCGAGGCTCACCGCCAGGGACCTCGTCATCGACCGCAGACCCCCCTTGGCGGCGCCGTAAGCCGGGTTGTCGGGAGCCCCGCGTTCAACCGCCAGGCTGGTGACGTTGACGATGGCGCCGCCCTTCTCCGCCATCAGCCGCGCCATTCCGCGGCACAACCTGAACGGCGCCTCGAGGTTGACCTTCAGGGTCTTCTCCCAGGCCTCGTCCGGGTACTCGAGCACCTCGTTCCAGCCGCTGGTGACGCCGGCGGCGTTGACGAGGACGTCGAGACGGCCGTGCTCCTCCTCGACGAAGCGGCACAGGCGGTCGATCCCGGCGGCCGACTGCAGGTCGCAGCGGCAG
>JAPOZF010000397.1:2317-4876 GCA_026706165.1 Gemmatimonadota bacterium | reverse complement strand
CGCTGTCGACCGCTGCCGGCCTCCTGCTGGTCATCGCATCGGCCATCTCCCACGTCCGGGCCTGTACCTGCTCGAGCTCGCGGTCGCCTCGGACAGCGGCGAGGAACGCGCCCGGCGGCTGGTTTCGCTGGCCTACTGAAACGACCGGCCGCAGGTCAGGCGAAGTAGAAGGAGTGGACGAGGGACGCCCCGCCCACGCCGACGCACTTGCCGAGAATCAGCCCGAGGAAGAACGGCCGGATCGAGGTGAACAGGGCGACGCCGCCGTAGCGCAGCACGACCGCCTTGATCAGCCAGGCCAGGAATACGCTGAACCAGTCGATGCTGACCGTGTTGGTCAGGGCGATCGCCAGTCCCGCCGGATGCAGCGGCCACCCCGGCAGGCGGTGGGTGGCGAAGGAGAGAATCCAGGCGAGGCCGGCGCCCACCGCCAGGAACACCGCGGCCAGCGGCTCCCCCCCGCTCGGGGTGTTGAGGCTGTTGGCCACCCAGCCCCAGCAGAGCTGCGGCGAGGCGACGTAGTACCAGCTCATGCCGTGGATCAGCCCGTTGCGGTACCCCATGTCGAGGTAGACGGCGATCATCGAGGCCAGGCTGACGAAGAGGGCGGCGGCGAAGTAAAACAGAAGCCGGCGGCCGCCGATCCGCAGGCGCGAGTCCTCGCAGACCTTGAGGGCGTGGGCCAGGGTGCCCATCAGGAACAACTGGATGTCCGCCGCCCACATGAAGCTCAGACCCATGGCGCTGAGGGCGCGGCCCCCGAAAGCGGCGCTGCCGAGCGAGTTGGTGAACAGCGGCGGGATGGAGTTGGCGGCGCGCAGGCGGCTGAAGCCGATCTGGGCGAGCAGGCGGGTGGTGCCGAAGAAGACGAGCAGGGCTACCACCAGGAAGAGGATGGACCACACCGGCGGCAGCCCGGTGGCGTTGAGGAAGACCGCCATGTAGACGAACCCGAGCAGCCCCATGATCGCCGCGGTCCGCGGGTGGATGATGTTGTCCCCCTGCTCCTGCTCGCGGCCGGCGATGATCAGCCACTGCCTGCGCAGGAAGTGGCGCGACAGCCACAGCGAGGAGATCACCAGGAAGGCCAGGGAGCCGATCTGCTGGTGGGCCATGAGAATGCCCCCGGCGGAGTGGGGCTGCGCCGCCAGGGACAGCGAAACCCCGAGGTAGCCGAGCAGGCTGTTTTCGAAAGCGAGCAGCAGGTGGCAGAACCAGACGCTGAAAAGCACCTGCAGGCTGATCAGGAAGCTGAGGCCGACGACGAGCAGGTCGGTGTTGAGGGCGTAGCCGAGGCCGAGGGCTTCGAAGCGTATGTGGGCGGAGGGGATGCCGAAGCTCTCGATCCAGGAGAGGTCGAAGAGCTGGTCGGCAAGGTTGACTGTCGGGTACGACCAGGCGAGGAGAAACCCCGCCCACAGCAGCCTGCTGCGCAGGAAGCTCCGCGACGGGTCTCTCAGGCTGTCCACCATGAGGGTGGGAGTCGCCGCCAGGGGGTAGACGAGCCGCTCCTCCCGCGACCACTGGTGGTGGACGAGGCTGACGAACGACAGGCTGACGCAGGAGAAAGCGACGAAGAAGGAGGCCCAGACGAGAACCGGTACGACCCATGGCTCCCAGGGAATGGACTCCCCGGCGGAGAGGCCCTCGAAGAGCCGGCGGATCAGCTCCGGATCGCGCGGAACCACCCACTCGGGAACGTGCGGCCACAGCACCTCCTCCCAGTTGTTCTCCGGGGTCGCGTAGTAGATCAGTCCGGCGATGAACGGCAGGAAGTAGCCGCCGAACCCCATCGTCGGTATGACGGTGGCGACCATGAGGGCGGCGTAGACGAGAGCGAACGAGGCGGGGCTGAGGCCGAGGATCGGGTGGAGGGCGCGAAGCAGCAGCCCGACCGCCAGCAGGAAGAACAGCACGAAGATGACCCCGACGGTGTTGAAGTGGTCGGCGAAACCGGTGTAGCGGCTCAGGAGCAGGTAGCTGCGGACGCTGACGAAGTTGAGGAAGGCGCACAGCGCCATCGCCAGCAGGAAGGTGCCGGCCCCCCGTATCCGGCTCACAGTCCCAGGAAACGCCGGATGTTTCCGCCGAGAAGGCCGTCGATCCGGGAGGCGGACAGCTGCCTGAAGCCGCCACGGCTCAGGCCCCGGTTGAGGCCTTCGCGCACGAAGTCAACCCCCTCGCGGACCCACTCGGCCCACTCCCCCGCGTCGAGGCCGACGTAGTCGGTTCCCCAGAACACGCGATCGAGGAAGTCCCCCTCGGCAGCGGTATGGATGTAGCGGGGCAGCTGCGGATCGCCGAGCAGCTTGGTGACGTCGGTCCAGACCTGGGGACACCTCGCCATGATTCCCAGCAGGTCGTCGATGCGGGGGCGGGCCATGTGCTCGACGTTGAAACGGAGTTGCGGAAAATCGGAGATCACCTGCTCGAGGGTGCCGAGGCGGGTGGGGAAATCCTCGACCTTGTCGGGGGGATTGAACTCCTCGCCCCATTCCCCGGCCGGCTGCACGAGGTGGATGTATACCGGGGCGTCCGCTTCGGCCGCGGCCTGGTAGA
>JAPOZF010000397.1:0-2307 GCA_026706165.1 Gemmatimonadota bacterium | reverse complement strand
CCCTGCGGTCGTTGAGTTGAAAGCGCCCGTAGGGCGGGGTGATCAGCAGGCCGCGCACATCGCCTGCCAGCAGCTGCGCCCGCACCTGCTCGAAACGCTCGCCGTTGAAGCGCCCGTCCGGGGTCAGCGGCTCGAAGCTGGCGACGCCGGCGAAGCGGCCGCCGTAGTTCCCCTGCAGGTCCGCGGCCAGTTCGTTCGACCCGAGCCAGTCGCCGCGGACGCGGGTCATCTCCTGCGAGAGGGTGACGGCGACCTCGACACCGCATTCGTCCATGGTCCGCAGCACCTCCCCCATGTCGACGCCGCGGAGATCGGCCGAGGTCCGCGGCAGGCGCGCGCAGGGAGTGTAGTCCTGCAGGAAATGGGAATGGGCATCGACCAGCATCGGGAAATCCAGTGGAGAGGACGTGACAGGAGAGTCTGATTTTACAAATTAGCAGCCCCTCATGCGATACCTCACCGGCCTCTGTTCTCCGCGCGCCTGGCGGTTGTTCGCCGGCGCCGCCATCCTCGATCTCCTCCAGCCCTGGCGGCGGATGCGCATCATCCGCACCGGACCGATCTGGAACCGGGAGCATCAGCTCCGGGTGTACGGGATCATCGACCGCTACATGAGGGAGAACCCCGAAACGGGGTACTTCGGAAAGCGTTTCGCCTGGAAGGACCCGCTTCCCGCTGAAAGCGGCCGCCGGCGCCCACGGGGGTCGCGCTGGGAAGGGGTCGGGGAGGGCTTCGAGCAGGTCACCGGTTTTTTGGGCGAGGAGCTCGGGCGCTCCCTCGTCGAGTACGCCGCCGCGAGGCTGGCCGAGCTCGAGCGCGAGGGCTGCCCCTGCAACTTCATCGAGCTGTACGTTTTCCGCACCCTTCCGGGAACGCCGCCCAACTTCGAGGACGGGCACTCGCACTTCCTGCGGCCGTATGTCGCCCTGTTCAAGATGGAGACCGGTCCCTCGACCCGGGTCAGGGCGGACGGCATGCCGTACGGAGCCCCGCCAGCCACCCTCGTCGGGGTCGGTACCGATTGCGCCCTGCGGTTCACCCACAGCTGGCACGCCGGCCCCCATGTCGAGGCGGACGGCGAGCCGCGTTTCGGGATCGTCCTGAACGCCCGCGTCTACGGCCCCCGACAGCTCGCCGAGGCGGTCGTCACCTCCTGATTGTCTTGCTTGTCGAACAGTCCGGCCCGGGGTGCTGCCCGCACCCCATGGGGGCGTTCCCGCCACCTTCAACGCATCACTCCGACGGGACCGGCCTTGGCAGGCAGGCCCCGGGTTCTCCCGGGACCGGAGTCACAGCGGGGTCAGGAGATAGCGCCCGTCCGCCTCCGTTTCGAAGACCAGGCGGTGGCCGCTCTCCCCGGCGGCGACCGGTTCCCCGGCTGCGGTTTGTATGCGATACCGGCCTGAGGCATGCTTTACGGTGCAGGCGCCGGCGGCGCTCGCCCCGATCCGGGCACGGGTCAGCGCCCCGTTCGCCCAGGTCAGGTCGACCTCGAAGCCGCCCCGGGCGCGCAACCCCCTCACTCTGCCGCTCCTCCAGGCGGCCGGCAGGGCCGGCAGGAAATGCAGCTCGCCGCGATAGCTCTGCAACAGCATTTCGAGAACCGCGGCGACGGCCCCGAGATTGCCGTCGATCTGGAACAGCCGCGGCGGGTCCGGGCCGGTGTGCAGGCTCAGCAGACTTTCCCCGGCGTAATCGGAGATCTGTCGCACCAGGTGATTCCAGGCCTCCTCCCCCTTGCCGGCGCGGGCCGAGAGGCAGGAGGCCCAGGCGCGGCTCCAGGGGGTGCTGCCGCCGCCGTGCTTCAGCCGCCGCTCGAGCGAGACGAGGGCGGCCTGCCACAGCTCGGGAGTTTCCTCGGGATCGAGGCAGTCGCCGGGATACATGCCGATCAGGTGGGAGAAATGCCTATGCCCCGGCTCGCACTCCTCGAAATCCTCGTTCCACTCCATCAGCTGGCCGAAGCGCCCGATCCCGATCTCCGGCAGCCGTGCCGCCGTTTCTCCCCAGGAGCGCCGCTTATCCCCGTCGACCCCGAGCAGCTCGGCGGAGCGCCTCGCGTACTCCAGGACCTGCCGGGCGAGCAGAACGTCCGAGGTCGCCGAGACGCAGAGGGTCACCGGCATGTCGCCTCCGCCGGCAAAGCGGTTCTCGGGAGATTGGGAGGGAGCGATCTGCAGGGTGCCGTCCTCGTCCTCGTCCTCGACCAGGTACGATGTGTAGAACGCGGCGACCTGCCGGAAAAAGGGATAGGCGCGCCGCCGCAGGAATTCCGCGTCGAGGCTGAACTCGTAGTGCCACCAGAAG
>JAPOZF010000249.1 GCA_026706165.1 Gemmatimonadota bacterium | reverse complement strand
CCGCGGCTGGCCCCCAGGGTGCGCAGCAGGGCGCTCTCCCGCAGGCGCTGGAAGCGGCTGCCGGTGACCACCGCGGCCAGCACCGCGAGCCCGGTGGCGATGCTGAACAGGGCGACGAAGCGCACCACCACGGCGACCTTGTCCAGCACCTTGTCGACGGTGCTCAGGACCAGGTCGAGGTCGATGACCGACACGTTGGGGAAGTCGCCGACCGCCCGCCGCTGCAGCTCGGCGCGGGTTTCGGCGTCGCCTGAGCGGGTGACGAGGACGTGGAACTGGGGCGCCTCCTCGAGGACCCCGGCGGGGAACAGGACGAGGAAGTTCGGCATGATGCGCTGCCACTCGACCTGCCGCCGGCTGCCGACGACGGCCTCGACCGGAACCCCCTGGACGTCGAAGAGCAGCCTGTCACCGAGGTCCACGTCGAGGGCCTCGGCCAGCCTGCGCTCGAGGGAGACGAAGACGGTGTCCGCGGCCGACCCCCGCCACTGTCCGGCGACGATCACCTCCGTCCCGGTGAGGGTGTCGCGGTAGGTGACGCGGTACTCGCGGCCCAGGGCCCAGCGGCTCCCGCGCGGGCCCTCCTGCAGCAGCTCCTCCACCGTCTTCCCCTTCACCTCCCGCAGCCGCATGGCGACCACCGGAACCTCCTGCATCACCGGCATCCCTATCTCCCGCACAAGGGCGGCGGCCGCTTCCTTCTGGTCGCTCTGGATGTCGAACAGCACCATGTTCGGCCGCTGGCCCCCGGCGACGCTGTTGACGTGCCCGAGAATGGAGGTCTGCGCGGTGTAGAGAGCGGCGACGAGGAAGGTGCCGAGGCCGAGGCTCGCCAGCAGCAGCAGGGTCTGGTTGTGGGGGCGGTAGAGGTTGGCCAGGCCCTGGCGCAACAGGTAGCCGCAGCCCGACGGCAGCCAGCGCCTGAGGGCGCCGCGCAGGAGGCGCGCCGAACCCGCAAGCAGCAGCAGCGCCGCCAGGGTTCCGCCGGCGAAGTACAGGGCGTGGTCCGGGCGCCCGGCCAGGGCCCGGGCCAGCAGGAAGGTGGCCCCGGCCGCCAGGGCGAGCAGCAGGGCGCGGACGAGGCGGTCGCCGGTGCCCGGCCCGGTCTCGTACGAGGCGCGCAGGGCCAGCAGCGGCGACACCCGGCGCACCGCCAGCAGCGGCAGGGCGGCGAAAAGCAGGGAGATCGCCGAACCGGCGGCCACTCCCTCGGCCAGCGCCGGCAGCGACGGCGCCGCCTGCAGCTCTCCCAGCTCTTTCGGGAGGAAATCGGCGAGCAGGGAGGGCAGCCGCCAGAGCAGGACGGTGCCGGCCGCGGCCCCTGCGAGGGAGCCGATCAGCCCCATGGCGAAGGCCTGCACGAGGTAGATGCGCAGCGCCGCCCCGGAGGCGGCCCCGAGGCTGCGCAGGACGGCGACGGTCTCCAGCTTCTGCTCGACGTGGGCGTGGACGGCGCCGGCGACGCCGACCGCCCCGAGCAGCAGGGCGACGAAGCTGCCGAGGCCGAGGAAGCGGTAGAGGTTGCGCAGGGTGCGCCCCAGGCGCCGCTTGTGGTCCTCCACCGTCTCGATTTCGGCGTCGAGGCGATCGAGCCGTTCGTCGAGGGAGGCTGCCAGGGCCGCGGCGTCGGTTTCTTCCGGCAGCTCGAAGTGGACGCGGTAGCGCACCCGGCTTCCCCGCTGTATCAGGCCGGTCTGCCCGAGGCGGTCCAGCGGCATGAAGACGACGGGCTGCAGGTCGCTGCGGAACGCCGTCTCCCCCGGGAGATTGAGAAGGCGGCCGGCGATGGCCAGGCTCTCGTGGCCGACGCGGATGGTGTCCCCGACGTCGACGCCGTACTGCAGCATCAGGCCGTCGTCGACCAGGGCCATGCCCGCCGCCTGCCAGGAGGCGGCGGCTTCGGGGGGGTCGGCGCCGAGCTCCCCGTAGAACGGGAATCCCCCCCGCAGGGCGCGCACCCGGGCGAGGCGGCTGCCGCCGGAGGCCGGGAACAGGACCATCGAGTTCATCTCCGCCTCCTCGGCCATGCGGCCGCCGAGTGCGGCGAGCGAATCGACGATCCCCCGCAGCTCCCCCTCGACAGGGGCGGCGCTCTCGATCTCGACGTCTGCTCCCATCAGGGCCGCGGCCTGCTCGTCGACGTTCTCCTCCATGGTGCGCGAGAGACCGCGCAGCCCGGTCAGGGCGGCGATCCCCACGGCGATGGAAACGGTGTGCAGGAACAGCCGGCCGCGGCGGCCGCGGCTGTCCCGCCAGGCCATGCGCAGGACCCAACCCGTCATGCGGTAACCCCTTCCTCCCCTGGCCCCCCCGAGTCCTCGGCGACGCGGCCCCCGTGCAGGCGGATGATGCGCCCCGCCCGCCGCGCCAGCTCGATGTCGTGGGTCACCAGCACCAGCGCCGTGCCCGCCTCCTCGTTGAGGTTGAACATCAGGTCGGCGACCACCCCGCCGGTCTCGGTGTCGAGGTTCCCGGTCGGCTCGTCGGCGAACAGGATCCGCGGGCGGTTGATGAAGGCGCGCGCAAGCCCGGCCCGCTGCTGCTCTCCTCCCGACAATTGCGCCGGGTAGTGGCCGGTGCGGTCGCCGAGCCCGACGCGCTCCAGCAGCTCCCGCGCCTGCGCCTCAACCCCCTTCTCCCCCCGCAGCTCCAGCGGCACCGACACGTTCTCGAGCGCCGTCAGGGTCGGCACCAGCTGAAAGGTCTGGAACACGAACCCTACCTTCTCGCTGCGCAGGCGGGCGCGCCGGTCCTCGTCGAGCTCGTCGAGGGCCATGCCGTCGAGCACCACGGACCCCGAGGAGGCGCGGTCGAGGCCGGCGCACAGCCCGAGCAGGGTGGTCTTGCCGCAGCCCGAGGGGCCGACCACGGCACAGGTTGAGCCGCGCGGCACCGAGAAGCTGACGTCGCTCAGCACGGTGAGCTCCCGGTTGCCGCTCCGGTAGGTCTTGGTCAGGCCGCTGGCGGCCAGCACTTCGTCCTTCATCTCAGTCCCTTCTCGCGGAGCAGATCCAGCAGCCGTACCGGGCGGTCGGTCAGGATACCGGTCGCCCCGAGGTCGATCAGCCGCTCCATGTCTGCGGTTTCGTTAACGGTCCAGACCTGCACCGGCAGGTTGCGTTCCCGGGCCCGGGAGGCGAAGCCGAGGTCGACGAGCCGCAACCATCCAACCCGTTCCGGCACGGCGAACAGCTGGAACTCCGGGGTGTACAGGTTGCCGAGCCCGAGAAGGTGCAAAACCTTCCAGGCGACCACCTCCCCGCCGGCGGCCGAGGTGGCGACCTTCGGGCAGATGCCGCGGAAGGCGCCCAACGTCCCTCCGTCGAAGCCGGCCACCGCCACCCGGTCCTGCATCCCGGCGCCGCGGATCTCCCCGCACAGGGCCTCGGCGGCGCGCCGCCGCCGCGGCTTGAGCTCGATCAGCATGCGCTGCCCGGGGAAGGCGCGCAGCACCTCGGCGAGCCGCGGGATCCGGTACCCCCTGCCGCGGAAGGGGTGGTTCCTGCCGTCGCGGCTCCAGCCGAAACCGGCGTCGAGGGCCTGCAGCTGCACCGCGGTCAGCGAGTCGACGCGTCCGGCGGCGCCGGTGGTGCGGCGCACGGTGCGGTCGTGATGGACGACGAGCACCCCGTCGAGGCTGAGGCGCACGTCCATCTCGAGGACGTCCGCCCCCGCCTTCACCGCCTCCCGGAACAGCGGCAGGGTGTTCTCGGGACCCATTCCCCTGCCGCCGCGGTGGGCGACGACGAGAAACCCGGCCCCCGCGAAGTAAGGGTGTCCGGGCGACGGCTGCGGCCGGTGGACCCTGGCGGCCAGCAGCGCCAGCAGGCACAGGCCGATCAGTATCGATGCCCCCCAGAGAACCCGGCGCCTGGCGATTCCCACTTTCCTTTCCCGCTAATGTCGCCGAGTTTCCCCGGCATTCCTCGATTGGCCGGCAAGCATACTCCCCGCCCGCCTCCGTTACAAACCCCGCCCCAGGGCGGACCGCCCGCGGTGAAACGAGTTCCCGTCAAAGCCCTGCTCATCGGCACCCTGATGTGCCTGGTGATCAACGTCGTCATGTCGTACGGAGTCCTCGCCATGGGCACCTTCAACTGGACCGGCGACTTCATCTCCGGCGGGGCGATCCTGCTGCTCTTTCTCCTGATCCTGGTCTACAACACCCCGCTGGTCCTGGTGCGCCGGCAGTGGGCGATGTCGTCGCGGGAGCTCGTCCTCGTCTACACGATGATGATCGTCGCCACCGCCATTCCCACGGTCGGCCTGACCGCGCAGCTGATCCCCTTTCTCGCCGAGGTCTTCTACTACGCGACCCCGGAGAACGGCTGGGCGGACCTCATCCACCCGCACCTGAAGTCCTGGCTGGTGCCGCAGGACGATCTCGCCGTCTTCTACTTCTTCGAGGGGCTGCCGAAAGGCCATCCCATCCCCTGGGACGCCTGGTTCATCCCCCTGGCCGCCTGGGGCTCCTTCGCCCTCGCCCTGTACCTGATGATGATCTCGATGGTGGCGCTCATGCACCGGCAGTGGGCGCACCACGAGCGCCTGATCTACCCGCTGGTGCAGCTGCCGGCCGACATGGTGCAGGAGGACGGCGGAAGGATCAACCCGTTCCTGAAAAACTCGACGATGTGGATCGGCTTCTCCATCCCGATGGTGCTGCTCGGCATCAACGCCCTGAGCCGCTACTCCGGCGGCCTGTCCGGGATCGCACTGTCGACGACCGTGGAGATCCTCCCCGAGGTCCGCCACCTGCTGTTCAGCATCTGGTTCATCGTCATCGGCCTGACCTATTTCCTCAGCCTGGAGATCTCCTTCAGCCTGTGGTTCTTCTACCTGTTCTACTACGTCGAGCTCGCCCTGTTCGCGCGGCTGGGCTAC
>JAPOZF010000695.1:2413-4885 GCA_026706165.1 Gemmatimonadota bacterium | reverse complement strand
GGCCAGTTGAAGAAGGCGTCGTACAGGTCGTCGGCCCAGACGCCGTCCCCCGGGTAGTCCTCCCTCCATACGAGCGAGCCTCCGGGGCGGGTGTATTTCTCGAGGAAGACCGGCGCCGCCGCGTCGATGGCGTCGATCAGCTGCCGCTCGAGGACCGCCCAGCCCGGGGGGGCGGTGCGCCGGGTGCCGGTGATGGTTTTCAATGCAGTCATCCCTCCGTTGTCGGTGACCGGGGCGGTACGGCGGAAGCGGGCGGGGTTCTTGCGGCTCCTCACTCCTCGCCGGCCAGGATCCTGCTGAACTCCGCGGGCGACACGCGCAGGTCGATGTTCTGGCAGTCGACGGCGGTCACCGGGGTGTCGCGGCGCGTATAGCTCCAGCGCACCGGCTGCTCGAAGTGCCAGAGCCGCAGGGAGCGGTAGCAGCCGCTCAGCAGCTCGTCGGTGCGCTCGTTGCGCGAGCCGCTCGGGTAGGCGAAGTGGTCGGGGGCGAAACCGAGGCGCCGCTCGAAGATGCGGTTCGCGAGCTCGGCTTCGCGGACCACCCCTTCGTCCCCTTCTTCGGCGTGGCGGTCGGCGAGCTTGCAGTGGGTCGCGGTGTGGGCGCCGATCTCCCAGCCGTCCTCGAGGAGCCCCGCCGCCTGCTCCCAGGTCATGAACGGCTTCTCGACCACCCCCTCGGTCAGGGTGCGAACCGCCGCGGAGCGGCCGCTGCTGGCCGCCTCGATGCCGTCGGTGATCGGGAAACAGGTGGCGCCGTACCCGAAGTCGTCGAGGACCGGCTTGACCACCGTGGCCGTGTCGAGCCAGCCGTTGTCGAAGTGCAGGACAGCCGCCTTTTCCGGCAGCCCGGCTTCGCCCAGGAGCCAGTCGACGACGCGGGGAGGTGCCGGCTACCGTGCAGCCGCCGGCGCGCAGCTGTTCGAGGTGCCGTGTGAACGCCGACAGGCCGATGACGCCGGCGGTCTGCGCGGCGGCGGCTTCGGCCAGCTCGGGGGAGTCGTCGGGATACACGTGGTGGTATACGAGGATAGGTACGTGGCGGTCCATCTTTTGTTCTTCCCGGATGCAGTCCCTTTCTTTGGAGGCTCAATCTGGAACAAGCAGCCGATGCATACAAACACCGGCGCCGCGGCGCGCTTCGCCTTCATCACCGACACCCACTATCACCCGGCCGCACCCCGGGATTTCGGGGCTCCGAAAATGCTCACGCGGGCCCCGGAGGTCCTGGCCGCCACCGTACCGGCGGTCAACGCGGTGCAACCGGAGTTCATCCTGCACGGGGGAGACCTGGTCTGCGGCGGCACCTCCTTCGAGCTTCCGGACGATCTCTACGAGCAGTCCCTGCGGGACGTCGCCGCGGCTTACGCCGGGTTCGACGCCCCGGTCCACTACGTTCCCGGGAACCACGACTGCCGGGCCAGCGACTTCTCCTTCGAGCCCCTCGGCCGCGCCTTCCCGATCCCCGCCCTCCTCGATATCGCCGAGGTCGCCCCCCGTCTCCGGATCGCCCTCGCCAACGTCTACCACACCGGCCACGGGAACGGCGGCGGCCTCTGGACCGACGAGTTGGACGCCGCCCTGCGCGAGGCGGACCGGGACGCCCTGTCCGCGGGCTCGGCCCTTATCCTCGTGCAGCACCCCTGGATCGCCCCCAACTTCATACCGGAAGGGGGTGATGAGGACGCCGGCTGCATAGGGGGCGCCGCGCGGCTGCGCGCAACCCTGCGGGAATGTCCTGCCGTGGTCGCCGCCTTCACAGGACACCGCCACATCAACCGCATCCGCATGCTGGGAGACCTCGCCGTCGTCGACACCGCCTGCCTGATCGGCTACCCCTTCGGTTTCCGGGAGGTGACGCTCGATTCCGGGGGCTGGATGACATGCCGCTTCCACCAGCTCGACCTCCCGGAGCTGATGCGGGAGTCCTGCGCCCGTTCCGACGAGCTGACGAACGACCGCTGGCGGGGGGAAGAGGGGGACCGGAACACGGCGATCCTGCTCCCCCGGCTGCGGGAGCTGTGGCGGTAGCCACGGGCAATGGCGAGTCTCGCGATCGACATCGGCGGCACCTTCACCGACGTGGTGGTGATCCGGTCCGGGCCGGAATCCCTGTCGGCGGCCAAGGTGCTGACCACCTATCCCGACCCCTCCCGGGGGGTGCTCGAAGGGGCGGCGAAAGCCCTGGAGTCCGCCGGGGTCGCCCCGGAGCAGGTCGAGCGGCTGATCCACGGAACCACCCTGGTAACCAACGCCCTGATCGAGCGCAAGGGCGCGCGCACCGGCCTGCTGACCACCGCCGGCTTCAGGGACGCCTTGGAGATCGGCCGCGAGGGGCGCTACGACATCTACGACCTCTTCCTCGAGCTTCCCGAGCCGTTGGTCGAGAGGCGCCTGCGGTTCGAGGTGAGGGAGCGCCTCAACTCGCGCGGAGAGGTGCTGGAGGAGATGGACGAGGGGCCGGTCCGCCAGG
>JAPOZF010000695.1:0-2403 GCA_026706165.1 Gemmatimonadota bacterium | reverse complement strand
CGCCAGGCCTGCAGGCAACTGGCCGGGGAAGGGGTCGAGGCGGTTGCCGTCTGTTTCCTGCACTCCTACGCCAACCCCGATCACGAGCGCCGCGCCGCGGCGATCGCCTCCGAGCTCCTGCCGCACGCCGCGGTCTCCACCTCCCACGCGGTGGCGCCGCAGATGCGCGAGTACGAGCGCGCCTCGACCACCGTCGCCAACGCCTACGTCAAGCAGCTGGCCGGGCGCTATCTCGGCAATCTCCAGGAAGGCATGCGCAGCCTCGGAGTCCCGGCGCCGCTGCACGTCACCCTCTCCAACGGCGGCACCGCGACCGCCGCCACCGCCGCGGAGTTCCCGGTGCGCCTGGTCGAGTCCGGCCCCTGCGGCGGCGCCCTGGCGGCCGCCGAGACGGCGAGGCGCTGCGGCTTCGAGGACCTGCTCGCCTTCGACATGGGGGGGACCACGGCCAAGGCCTTCCTCAGCGCCGGGGGGGAGTTCCCGATCACCACCGAGTCGGAGGTGGCGCGGGTGTACCGGTTCAAACGGGGCAGCGGGCTGCCCCTGCTGGTCCCGGTGCTCGACATGATCGAGGTCGGCGCCGGCGGCGGCAGCATCGCCCGCATCGACCCGCTAGGCCTGCCGGTGGTCGGCCCGGAAAGCGCCGGCTCTTCCCCGGGGCCCGCCTGCTACGGCCTCGGCGGGGAGCTGCCAACGGTCACCGACGCCGACCTCCTGCTCGGGTTTCTCGACCCGGGCTTCTTCCTCGGCGGGGAGATGGCCCTCGACACGGAGGCCGCCGCCCGGGCGGTCTCCGGTTTCGCCCGCGGGCTGAACGACAAGCCGGACGGGCTCGGGGGCGCTTCCGGCGCGGAGAATACCGCCGCCGCCTGGGGGATCCACCGGCTGGTCAACGAGAACATGGCCAACGCCGCCCGCGTCCACGCCGCCGAACGCGGCCTCGACGTCGCCTCCTTCGCCATGGTCGCCACCGGGGGAGCCGGTCCCGTGCACGCCTGCAAGGTCGCCGAGCTGCTCGGCATCGAAACGGTGATCGTTCCGGGAGCCGCCGGGGTCTCCTCGGCGATCGGGCTGCTGCTCGCGCCGCTGTCGTTCGACTTCTCGCAGTCCCTCGTCGCCCGGCTGGCGGATCTCGACCTCGGCAGGGTAGACGAGCTGCTCGCCGGCCTCGAATCCCGGGGGCGCGGCATCGTCGCCGCCGGGGGGGTGTCCGGGGACCGGGTAGAGGTGGTGCGCACCGCGGACATGCGCTACGTCGGACAGGGGCACGAGATCCGCGTGCCGCTCCCCGGCGGGAGCCTCGAGGAACGGTCCCACCCGGCCCTTCAGGAGGCCTTCGACAATGCCTACAGCAGGTCGTACGGCCGCATCTGCGAGGGGGTTCCGGTCGAGGCGATCCACTGGCGCGTCACCGTCTCCGGACCGAGGCCGAAGCTGCAGCTGGGGTCCCCCGGATCGCGCGGAACGCCGCTGAAAGGGGAACGCGAAGCCTTCTTCGACGGGCGGCCGCAGCCGGTGCCGGTGTTCGACCGCTACGCCCTGCCTGCCGGTTTCGCCGAAACGGGCCCCCTGATCGTCGAGGAGGTGGAATCGACGACGGTGGTGCCGCCGGGCTGGAGCCTGAGCTCGACGGAGAGGGGAGACCTGCTGGTCAGAAGAAGCGGATCGCGGAGCGCCTGAAACCATGGACGACGTCACCCTCGAAGTACTCTGGAGCCGCCTGATCTCGATCACCAACGAGCAGGCCGCGGCCCTGATGCACTCCTCGTTCACCACGGTCGTGCGCGAGGCAGGCGATCTTTCCGCCGGGGTTTTCGACCGCAGCGGCAACATGCTCGCCCAGGCGGTGACCGGAACCCCGGGCCACATCAACACCATGGCGACCGGGGTCCGGCACTTCGTCCGCAAGTACCCGATCGACAGCCTCAGGCCGGGGGACAGCCTGGTGACCAACGACCCCTGGATCGTCTCCGGCCACCTTCACGACATCACCGTCCTCACCCCGGTGTTCCACCGCGGCAGGGGAGTCGGCTGGTTCGCCAACACATGCCACGCCATGGACATCGGCGGCCGCACCCTCGGGGCCGACGCCCGCGAGGTGTTCGAGGAGGGGCTCAACATCCCGATCATGAAGCTGTTTCGCGAGGGGGAGCTGAACCGCGAATTGATCGACATCGTGCGCGCCAACGTGCGCGTCCCCGACGAGGTGGAGGGGGATCTCTACGCCCAGCAGGCCGGCAACGACGCCGGCGCCCGCAAGCTGATCGGCATGATGGAAGAGGAGGGCCTGGAGGACATCGAGGATCTGTCGGTGGCGATCCTCGGGCGCTCCGAGAAGGCGACGGGGGACGCGATCGCCGCCATCGCCGACGGCACCTACGAGGACGAGGTCGAGATCGACGG
>JAPOZF010000119.1 GCA_026706165.1 Gemmatimonadota bacterium | reverse complement strand
CGGCGAAGGAGACATCTGTAAAACCGCTCCCGCCGTCGTTGCGCAGGAGTGAGTTGGGATGCCTGCCCGCCCTCCCTGACCAGGCGCCCCGCAACACCAGGGCGTCGACGAAGCCGTCGTTGTCGTAGTCTGCCTGAACGAGGTTCAGCCCTCCGTAAATCCCCCTGAGTCCCGCTTTCCCGGTGGCGTCGGTGAAGGTCCCGTCGGCTCCGTTGCGGAAGAACCGCAGCTGGCCGCGCGTATCCCAGTTGGAGACGAGCAGATCGAGGTGGTGGTCGTTGTCGAAATCGTCGGCGATCACCCCCCCGGAAAGGCCGAAGGTGTCGACCCCGAGCCGGGGGGCGACGTTCAGCAGCCGCGGAAAATCCCCTTCCGACCGGAACGCCTCCAGCGGAATCAGAAGATCGGGCGGCAGCGATTGGGGGTGCTCCCCGAGGGTCATGCAGGCGATGTTGAGCAGCCATCGCGCCTGCATCCACTGCTTCGAGCCTGGGGGAGCGTCGCTGAGCACCTCCCTGAAATGGGCGGCCGCCCGGCGGGAACCTTCCTCGACCTTGTGGATGCCTCCCGCCCGGATCGGCAGGATGCAGCTGTCGGTGGTGAAGCGCAGGCAGCAGTTCTCGGTCTCGCCCAGGCGCAGGTACGCGAGGCCGAGCCGGAATTCCAGTTCCGAGGCGACCGCCGGGTCGCCTACCGGGAGCGCCATGTACAGGGACCTGGCCGAATCCAGCCGCGCGATCGCTTGCCGCTCGCGCCCCAGGTAGAGGAGGGCGATTCCCAGCCGGTAGTTCAGGCTGGATCGCGTCTGGACGGAGGCGCCGGCTGGCAAGGTCGACAGCTGCCGCTCCAGGCGTCCGGCTTCGAAATTTCCGAGGTAGGGATGCTCTTCCGGGGTGAGATCTGCAACCCGGGCAAGGGCGCGCACCATGCGCTCGTGGCTGGAACGCGCCAGTCCGGGCGTTATCTCTGCCTCGACCTGGCCGGCAAGACAGAGGGTGGTCAGGGCGGTCGCCATGCCGCCTGTTCGGATCACCGGTCTGCGGGATGGAAGCGAAGGATGAGGGCGTACGTGAGGAAAGGAACCCGCGGGCCCAAAAAAAGGGGGATGCACGATTCGTGCACCCCCCTTTGAGACCGAATCGGACCGGAGGTCCGAAGCAATCAACCTACTTGACGAAGGCTTCCTTGATACGTCCCCAGGAGTCCTCTTCGACCGCGGTGAAATCAACGCGCGGGTCGACCGGGGCGAGCAGGAAGTCGGAAGCCGAAGCCGAGGTCTTCCAGGCATCGGCGGCGCCGGACATGAACCATGTCTCCACCGGCGGCTTCTCCTCGTTGGTGCCGGAGCCGTCCTGGTCGCCGAACATCCACCCCAGACCGATGATGTTCTCCTCGGTGAGGTCGTGCTGGACGGAGGCGCCCGGATCGTTCCAGATGAACTCGTCCCACATCACGCGGTTGAACTCGATGTAGACGGTTGCCTCGCCCTGGTTCAGCTGGCCGTCGATCTGGAAACCCCTGTCCATGTACTCGGGCGCGTCATGCCAGGTGGACTGGCTGACCCAGAACCACGCCCAGGTCTCGCCGCCTTCGCCGGTGCTGCCGGGAAGGTCCGGGAAACGGGTGTGGTAGGTCTGCGCATAGCGGCCCATGTTCAGGGCGCGCTCGTCGGCATCCGGGAAATCGTCGCCGCTGACCCAGAAAGGCTCGCCGCCGTGGTCGCCGTCGTGATGCATCTCGATGGTGTCATCGCCGCCGGCTCCGCCGCCGACCCCGTCGCGATCGTAAAAATCATCGAAACGCTGGTCCATCACGTAGAGCTTGTTCTCGCTCTCGCTCCAGCCGACGATGACTTCGGAGTTGAGATCGCTGAAGTCAGTCGGGGGGTTGCCTTCGCCATCGAGGCAGATCGAGAAGGGGATGCGGTAATCGTCCGGAACGATTTCCCATTCCGAAAGGTCCCCGTCCAGGGTCGGCTCGGTGCCGGCCGGCCACTGGAAGGCCTGATGGACGACCCCTTCGGGAGCATGGGCGAAGGCGGCGGATGCCAGACCCAGGCTCAGGACTAAGGTGAGAAGGCGCTTCATATCGGTGATTTTCCTCCGTCAGAGATTGCGATTGGCGCCAAACAAACCGGGAAATTACGGCAAAATCCCGGAAAATCCAAATCCCTGACGGGGCAGGGCGGATCAGGGTGAGGCGAGTCTTGCCAGCCCCTGCCTGGCCTGCTCTTTCAGGGTCTCGCTCCCTGTCCAGCTGCCCAGAAAGCTTGCGTACGCTTCCCGGGCGGCGGCGCGGCGACCGAGCTGCTCCTGCGCTTCGGCCAGGGCGAGGAGGGCTTCGCTGCGGCCGGGGTCGAGCTGCAGGGTCCTCTCCAGATGGGGGATTGCCTCCTCGAATTTCGTCTGGAGCATGCGGACGGTGCCGAGTCCGTGATGCGCGGCGGCAAGCCCGGGATCGATTCCAAGAGCTGATTCGTACGCTGCGGCCGCCCCGGGATAGTCCCCCTGCAAGGTGAGGACCTTTCCCAGGTTGAAATGGAGACCGGAGCTGCCGCGCTCCAGTGCGAGGCCGTCGAGCAGGGCCTGCGCTGCCTGTCCCAGGTCACCGGACTGCGCCAACGCCAGCCCCAGGACCGCATGGGCTCTCGCGGCGGTTTCCGGTTCGGGGCTCAGGGCGATCACCCGGCGCGCCAGCCGCGCCGCCTGGGCAAGGTTCCCCTGGTTCAGGTGAAGCTGCGCCATCCTTTCCAGTGGTTCGACCTTTTCCGGATCCCGCTCGACAACAGCGGTGTAGGCGTCGAGCGCTTCCTGGCTGCGCCCCATCCGCTCGAGAATCTCCCCCAACGCCAGGCGGGCTTCCAGATGGTCGGGGCGCTCGGCGATCCCGGTCCGCAGGGTCTCGGACCGTTCCTCGAGCCGGTCGAGGTGCTCGAAGCGGTCTCGATGGGTTTCCGCCTCCTCGCTCCGGCCGATCAGCTCCAGCAGCTCTCCCAGGTCTCGATGGGCCTCGGCGTTGGTCGAGTCGAGCCGTATCGCGGTCTCCAGGGCGGCGACCGCCCGGCCGGCCTGCTGCGACTCGATGTAGGTGTTCCACAGCCCCTTCCAGCTCTCCCTGTCGAGGGAATCCAGGCCGACTGCCGACAGAAGCTGTTCCTCGGCGAGGCCGTAGCGCCCCTGCTTCCGGTAGAGGTCGCCGAGGTTGCGGCGGCTCCCGGCATCTTCGGGGTCGATCCGCAGGGCCGCCAGCAAGGCCTGCTCCGCCGCTTCGAAGCGGTGCTGCTGCCCGTAGATGAAGGCGAGCGAGCGGTGCGCCCCGGCGTTGGACGGATCGAGACGCAACGCCTCCTGCAGCTGCTCGACGCCATCGTCGTAGCGGCCCTGTTCAAGGCAGGCGATGGCGAGGTTGTGGCGGGCGGGAACGTCCGTCGAGTCGAGCCTGATTCCGCGCCTGTAGGCCGATTCCGCCTCGGAAAAATACTTGAGTTGGAGATAGGTGTAGCCGAGGCCGAAGTGCGCCTGCGCCCGGAGCGAGTCCCCGGCGACCGCCTTGCGGAAAAGTTCGAGGGCGTCGTCGTAGCGCTGCTGCTGCAGGTACACCCTTCCAAGCGCGAGCAGCTGGTCGAGCTGCCGGGAGTCGCTGCCGGGTTGCGCCCTGTCGCCGGCGCAGGCGGCGAAGGCGACGGCTGCCGCCGCGATCGAGGCGCTGCGTCCCAGGGATGCGATGGAATGTTTAGAATTGTGAGTCGGCATTGATCTGGAAATGTAAGGCACCGATGGAGGCTGGATGCCCAGCTGCTGCCAGGCCGCACGGCTTCTTTGCGCCACCGCGAGGTTCCCGTTTCCCGCCGCCCTTCCCATCCTGCTCGCCCTCGCCGCGGCCTGCGGACGGGGCGACTCGATCCCGCGCGACGACACCAGTTACCTGGTGTACCCTGGCCGGGAAATCCAGCCAGCCCTCGAAGCCGCGGCAGCGGATCCGGCCCGCAAGACCGTAAAGGTGCACGCCGGGACCTACCGGCCGCAGCGGCCCGGGCAGGCGATGATCTGGTTCAACGCCCGCCACGACGGCATCACCCTGGAAGCGGCTGGCGAAGTCGTGTTGACCGCGGCAAACCCCGATATCGCCGACCCGGAGGCGGATACTTTCCCCGCGGTCGTCAACCACGTCGTCTACTTCGGCGACGGGGTTACCGCGAACACGGTCCTGCGGGGATTCGAGGTCACCGGCGCCAACCACTTCGTCACCCACCTGGAGGAACCGGAAGACATACAGCCCCACAGCGAGGACGTGATCTGGAAGAAGGGGATGTTCTTCTACACCGACGGCGGCGGCATCAAGATTTTCGGCCGCCCCTATCCGACCATCGACCGGGTCGTGGTGCGCGACAACTACACCAGTCCCTGCGGCGGCGGGGTGTCGATAGAGCACCGCGGTTTCAACGACAGGGAAGTGGTGTTCACCGACTGCATCTTCCGCGACAACCGCTGCCAGGTCACCGGTTCGGCCGTCGACGTGCTTGCCGGCAGCGCCGCGGTATTCGAGAACTGCCTGTTCGTCGGCAACGTCTCCAACACCGGGGTCGACTACATCGGCCGCCGCGACGGTTACGAGTACAACGTCGAGCACGGCTCCGGCGCCCTGACCGTGTTTCCGAATTCGCGGGTCGAGGTCCGGAGCTGCACCTTTACCGGCAACTGGAACGGCGCCGACGACAAGGGGACCGGTTCGGTGTACACGCGGTCGATCTTCTGGAGAAACAACCTGCGGGGGGGCATTTCCCCCGGCCACCGCTACGAGCTCGACATACTCGACGGAGCGGGGGTCAGCGGCTGTTTCATCAACGGCGAAATCGAGGACCTGCGGGGCACCTTGAACCCCGAAGCCAACG
>JAPOZF010000281.1 GCA_026706165.1 Gemmatimonadota bacterium | reverse complement strand
CGTCGGTGATCCACCAGGTGGCCATGAGCAGGGCCACCGCGGCCATGCGCGTGATCTCCGGCCTGCCGGGTTCGAGGTCGAGCAGCAGGGTGAGCGCGAACAGGAGGGGGCCGAGCCACAGGCCGATGCGCTGCCCGCGCGACCGGGTTTCGCCGGAGGTTGCGGGGGTGTGATCGGGAGGAATGGTCATGCGGTTCGTCGCCGGCTCCATTCTGGAATTTCGGCCCCGGCCGCCCGGAATCCTGGGATGGGGTAACCGTGCAGGATTCAGCGGACCAGGTGCCCGAAGCGGTTCCAGCGGACGTAAAACCCATCCTCGACCGAAAGGTACACGATCCCTGCCTTGGCGTGCAGAAGGGCGCGCCGAACCGGGCCATGGATGCGGCTGTCGGAACTGTTGTCCCGGTTGTCCCCGAGGAGGAAGTAGTGGTCCTGTGGGACTCTGAAGGGCTCCGGGATCCCCATCCCGGCATGCCGAGGCCCTCGGTAGACGCCCGGATCTCCTGGCAACGGCTTCCCGTCTATGTAGAGCACGGTGTCGCGCAGGGAAATCCTTTCTCCGGGCAGGCCCATGATCCGCTTGACCACCTTTTTCCCCGGGTTCCTGGGGTGCTCGTAAACGACAATATCCCCTCGGCGGGGCTCAAAGGTGCGGGCCCATCGCGTGTCGGTAGTGATGTTGTCGCCCTTAAGCAGGGCAGGCTCCATGGAGCCGGATGAAATCCTGAAACTCTGCAGATACCGGTTGAGCTCTCCGGCGACGGCCGCGTCGATCCAGACCGTCAATGCCAGGGCCGCCAGGGCGATCAGCCGCTCACACCGCAACGGGGGCCGGGTGCGGGTGACGAAGGTTCCTCCGATCAGGTCGTGCAGACCTCTCCTGCCTCGTGTAAACGGAATCAGCAGAAAAGAGGACCCGAGCAGAAGGGAATGGACGAGGGTGCGCAGCAGGCTGCGGCGAAACGAGACAGGCCGAAACAGCCGGTCCACGACCGCCAGTCCGAAGAGGATCTTTCCGGGCGACGTGCGTCCTCCAGCATTCAGGAAGGCAAGACCGCCCAGGCTCGCCGCCACGCTCCCCGGAATCCACACAAACAGGAATAGCCTCAGCAGCGCTTCCGTGCTCATGCCTGCATCGAGATGAAGAACCAGGAGAAGGAGAGCCGCGGACCCGAGGGTACATACCAGCGAGTCGACCAGAGCACTGGCGATGCGCACCAGGAAACCGGGGTAGTTCCTTTCAGTCACTCTGAACCGTCCGAAAGAGAGCCTGAAGATGAAATCAGAATAGGAGAACGGTCTGTTTCAGCAACTGTCATGTGGCTGCGAAACGAGATCTTTCCATGGAGCAGGAAGACTCCAGCGCCTTGCACTGCTCCCCGCCCCCGCGTAGGGTTGATGCCGCCATGACCTTCTACGTAGCAGGATACGACACCGAGGCCATCTTCCCCTGGTGGGAGCTCCGCGAGACCCCCGGTTCCGCCAGAAGCTATCAGCAGGTGGTCAGCTACGAAGGCGCCCGCCTCGAGGAGTGCCTCGACGGCGTGCGCGCCGTGGCCGAGGTGCACCTGCGGCGGCATGCGCCGGCCACCTTCTTCATCGTCGCCCAGCTCGCCCTGGCCGCCGGACCGCGCCTGCGGGAGATCCTCGATCACGACTTGTTCGATCTGCAGTCCCACAGCTTCACGCACCCGAACATGCTGGGGATCCGGGACGATGCGGCCGCGCTGCGCCACGAGCTGGCGGACTCCAGGCGCATCATCGAGGACCTGTTCGGGCGCGAGGTGATCGGCTTTACCGCTCCGGGCGGGCACGGGCACGGTTTTATCGGCGAAACGGAGCTGCTCGAAGCGGTGTGGGAAGCGGGTTACCGGTACGTCCGTACCCTGAGCTGGCAGGCTAACAACGCCGCCCCGGCGCCGCTGACGCAGCCGTTCTGGTTCAGCGGCGACGGCTTCCCGGAACTGCTGGAGGTCTCCGCCCACGCCTGGCACGACAACATCCTCACCGGCCAGCCGGCAACCGCGGCATGGCCTCCGGCGCTGCCGTGGGGCTACCCGGCGCGGCTGCCGACCACCGCCCGCGAGGTGTACGACGCCTACGCTCCCGGCATCGAGCACTGCCGCGACCAGGGGCTGCTCACCTACGCCCCCTGCTTCCATCCCTGGTCGATCTACCGGGTGGACCGCGGGGCCGGGCAGATCGACCTGTTGCTGGAACACGCCCGCGAGGCCGGCCTGACCCTGGCTTCCTGCAGCGACGTGTACCGACGCCTGGCAGCCGAACCGCAGCTGGCCCATCCGGCCCCGGGGTTCGCCGCCTTGGCCCCGGCTTAGGGCCAGCGAATCCCCAGCCAACCACTGATCCCACTTGGGCATGAGGTCATGACCGAACTGGAACTGAGCGCGGCCGAGCACGGCGCGTGCAAACTGAAACCGGAGCACCTGCAACGGGCGGTCGCCGCCCTGCGGGAGGACGGCTTCGTCGTCCTTCACGGAGCCATCGATCCCGCCCACATCGAAACTCTTCGCGAGCGCATGCTCGCCGACGTCCGTAAGATCCTCGCCCTGGCCGACGTCCCCTACCAGTTCAACGACGGCCACCTGCAGCAGGACCCGCCCCCATTCCCGCCGTATATCTTCCGCGACGTGCTGGTCAACGACCTCGTCGTCGAGGTGACAGGGGCCGTTCTCGGCGACGGGGTCAAGAACGCCTTCTACAGCGGCAACACCTGCCTGCCCAACACCACCAGGCAACCGCTCCACGTCGACGCCGGCCAGCTCTGGTCCGGTCTCGAGGCGGCGACGCCGGCCTACAGCCTGGTCGTCAACGTGCCGGTCGTAGACGCCACCCCGGAGAACGGCAGCACCGAGCTCTGGCCCGGCACCCACCTCGACACCACCCGCGCCATCGACGACAGCGACATCAAGCTGGCGCCGGCAACCGAGGAGCGCCTCCGCGGCGAGCACCGGCCCCTGCAGCCGACGGTGCCGGCAGGCAGCGTGCTGATCCGCGACATGCGCCTCTGGCACCGGGGCATGCCCAACCTCACCTGCCAGCCGCGCCCGATGATCGCCATGATCCACTGGGTGCGCTGGTGGCGCACGGACAAGCCGCTGCTGTTTCCCAGGGGGACGGAAGAGCTGTTCGCCGACAGCCCGCTGGAGACAGTAGCCGAATTCGTCGACGGGCCGATCGACTACATCAGCCGCAACCGGAAATACGATTACCCGGGGTAAGGCCCGGCTCGGAGCACCTGGCGCGGGGCAACCCGGGGGGGACGCCGCTCTACTGGCGGCGCTGGTAGGCTATGGCGTAGAAGGCCCGGGTGCGGCCGCTGCGGTTCGGCTCGCTGCGGTGCCAGGTGTAGTTGCTGAAGAACAGCCCGTCTCCGGGCCTGGTGTCGATCAGCTTCTCGCGGGTTGAATCGACCTGCTCCGGCGGCACCCGGTGGCGTTTGAAGGGTCGGAAGCCGTCCTCCCCCAGCGCGCACATCGGCGGATCGTCGTAGTAGGACTCGTGCTCGATCAGGCGCCAGCCCCGGTGGCTGGCCGGCATCACCGCCAGGGCGCTCGCTTCCACCCCGACCTCGGTCAGGGGGATCCAGCAATTGCAGCCCAGCTCCGGATCTATCCTCCAGTAAAAGGAATCCTGGTGGAAATAGCTGCGGCTTCCCTGCTCTTCGGCGATGGCGGCGTGCTTGACCCCTACCTGGTCGGTGAACCGTTCCACCGGCCCTCCGAGCAGGGCCGCCATGGCCTCGATCAGCCGGGAATGGTCGGCGATCCGGGCGAACACCTCCTCCTGGCCGGCGGGCTGCTGAATCCCGCCCGGAAGCGGGCGGCCCCGGGGGGATTGATAGCGGCCGGGATCGAGGACCTGGAAGTGCCTGGCCGGCCAGTCGGGCAAGGCCTCGGCGATCTCCATGGTGCGCTGCCGCGCCGCTTCGACCTGGTCCCCGGGAATCAGTTCCTCGACCAGGCAGTAGCCGTCTTCGCGGTATTGCCGCAGGTGGGTTTCCGTCGTCAGGGCCATGATTGAGTCCCTGGGTACCTGTTCATCCAGCCCTGTCTCAGTGGACATCGGTGCGGTCGAAGAACAAGCGATCCGGGAAGGCAAGATGCATCCGCGGTTGCGCCAGGCGTGGTCTCCTTGCTGCCGGCAACCGTCGGGACCATTGATTCCCCGAGGTGCATCATGCCAGCTCGATTCGGGCACGCAGGCCCGGGGCGCCTGGCAGCCGGCCATCGCCGGTCACGAGCACCGCCCCGAGCGCCTCCGCCAGTGCAACGTACACGGCGTCGTAAGCGCTTACGTTTTCGCGAAGCTGCCAGATCCGGCCGAGGAACAACTCGTGCGAATACCGCTCGACGTCGAGGGCGCACCACTGGTCGAGGGCGAGTGCCCCCCTTGTTGCGCTCAACGTTCCGCGCAGGGCGTAGCGCCGGAGTACGTGAGCGATCTCCACGTCGATGAGGTGGGGCACGTGGATGCTGACGGCGGGGTTTTCCACCCTCTTCGCGAGGCGCTTGCCGGACGCCGTATTCAGCAACAACTCGACCGCTGCCGAGGCATCCAGGACAAGCACGGTGCCTACCGCTCTTCCCCGCCGGGATCCTCGTCGTTTCCGCCAGCTTCGCCGCGGGCCGCCCGTTCCGCCCGGAGCAGATCGGCCGGTGAAGGTTCGAGAGCCAGCTCCGGCTGCCGGCCGATAGCGGCGAGAAGGTCGCCCCGGCTCGGCCGCTCCAGCGCACGTTCGAGCGCCCGCATCACGTACTGCGACATGGAGACCCCCTCCATCGCAGCGCGCGCTTTCAGGCGGCGATGCATGACCTCAGGAACGTTGCGAATCTGTATCATTGTGGACATGCACATAAGATGAAAACATGAATATTTC
>JAPOZF010000049.1 GCA_026706165.1 Gemmatimonadota bacterium | reverse complement strand
CAGGAGAACCCTCCGGATTCAGGCTTGCGAAATCCAGCATGGTCATGGACGGCTCCCCGACTACCTCGTACCACTCATCCACCGAGCCGTCCTTCAGGTCGATCTTTCCCAGCATTTCGTCGCTGAGCCAGGCGACCGGGTACACGCGGTCGCCGATGTGGGCGCCCGCCGAAACGGCCAGCCACAGGACGAGACCGAGGGCGGGGCAACCCTTCTTCCTGCTTCCGACAGAAGTCATCTCTCACCTCCTTGCCGGTCCGTGTTACCGGCCGGGTCATCGGTTTTTCCGGCGTTCCGTGCCCAGCGTCATTTCCCTTCGGATTCAATATAGCCCGGCCAATCCGCGAATCAGCGCGAAAACTTCCCGGGCAAAACTTCAGGGTTCGGTGTAACCCCCGGCGCGCCATGCCGTATCTTTTGCCCCCCCACCCATTCCGGAAAGCAGATGTCAACCGCAAGAAAAGGGCTTCTGACCGCGATCGGCCCGGGTATTCTTGTCGCGGCCACCGGGGTCGGCGCCGGCGACCTCGCCACCGCGGCCCTCACCGGCTCCCGGCTCGGACTCGCCATTCTCTGGGCGGTCGTGCTAGGGGCCTTCGTCAAGTTCGTTCTCAACGAGGGGCTGACGCGCTGGCAGCTGGCGACCGGCGAGACCCTGCTCGAAGGGGCGATGCGCCGCCTCGGCAGGACGGCGCAGTACATCTTCCTCGCCTACCTCCTCGCCTGGAGCTTCATGGTGGCCGCGGCGCTGATGAGCGCCAGCGGCATCGCCGCCCACGCCATCCTGCCGGTCGCGGCCGACCCCTCCGACGGCAAGATCATCTACGGCGCCCTGCTCAGCCTGGTCGGACTGGCGATGGTGCGGATCGGCGGGTACCGCCTGTTCGAGAAGGTGATGGGCTTCTTCATCGCCGTGATGTTCGTCACCGTGCTGATCACCGCCATCCTGCTGAAACCCCCGCTCGGGGCGGTCCTGAAAGGGCTGGCCTGGCCGTCGATTCCCGATCTGGCCGGCAACGGGCTGTCCTGGACGATCGCGCTGATGGGCGGGGTCGGGGGCACGGTGACCGTGCTCTGCTACGGGTACTGGATCCGCGAGGAGGGGCGCGGCTCCGCCGAGGATCTGGCGGCCTGCCGCTTCGACCTCGGCGTCGCCTATGCGGTGACCGCCCTGTTCGGGATGGCGATGGTGGTGATCGGCAGCGCCATCGAAGCCGACGGCAAGGGGGCGACCCTCGTCATCCGCCTGGCCGACCGCCTCGGGGGGGAGCTCGGGACACTCGGGAAATGGGCGTTTCTGATCGGCGCCTTCGGCGCCATCTTCAGCAGCCTCCTCGGGGTCTGGCAGAGCGTCCCCTACCTGTTCAGCGACCTGTGGGGGATGATGCGGGCCGGCGATTCCCCGCCCCCGCCGGTGAGCACGGACTCGGCGGTGTACCGCTGGTTCCTGTACGGGCTCGCGGTGCTGCCGATGGCCGGGCTCTGGGTCGGCTTCGCGAAGATGCAGAAGACCTACGCCGTCTTCGGCGCCGTCTTCATGCCGATGCTCGCCCTGGTGCTGCTGCTGCTCAACGGGCGCGCCGACTGGATCGGCCGGCAGTACCGCAACCGGCCGCTGACGACGATCCTCCTCCTGCTCATCCTCATCTTCTTCGCCGCCGCCGGATACCTGGCGGTGGCCTGACCCTGCGCGAGGCTGTGATGAAAACCGAAGTCACCCCCGAACAGATCGACCACCACCGGCGCGAAGGCTGGACCATCGTCGAGGATTTCCTCTCACCCGGCGAGCTGCGGGAGCTCAGCGACGCGGTCGAGGACTCGGTCGCGCGCATGGGAGACGACAAGCTGACCGGCGAGGGGAACGAGCGCATCAGGAAGAACGAAGGGGGGAGGGAGTACTACGACCGCGTCTTCCTGCAGCGCCTCAACCTCTGGAAGATCGACGCCACCGTCAGGAAGTACATGCTCTCCCCGGAACTCGGGGAGATGCTCTGCCGGCTCGAGGGGATCGACGGCATCCGCGTCTGGCACGACCAGACCCTGCAGAAGGGGCCCTGGGGCAATCCGAGTTCCTGGCATATCGACGTGCCCAGCTGGTCCTTCTGCTCGCCGCACGCGATCTCGATCTGGATCGCCCTCGACGACGCCACCATCCAGAACGGCTGCATGTACTACATCGCGGGGTCCCACCGCGAGGCGGTGTACGAGAAGAAGGGGGGGTTCAGCCCCAACGTCGGCGCAATTTTCGACCAGTACCCCCAGTGGCGCGGCCGCGAGCCGGTCGCCGTCATCCTGAAGGCGGGGGACGCCGCCTTCCACAACGGGCTGATGGCGCACGCCGCCGGCCCCAATATGACGCCGCGCTCGCGCCGGGCAATGACCTGCGCCTACATGCCGGACGGGGCCACATACAACGGCATCCAGAACATCCTCTCCGACGAGCAGATCGCGAGGCTGGAGATCGGGGACGTGCTCGACGACGAGGGCCAGGTGCCGCTGGTCTGGTCGAAGGAGATGGCCGCGGCCGGCACCGGGTAGCTCCGCCAGGCGTGCGGGCTCCGCCCCCGGCGGGCTTCACGACGGCCGCTCCAGGAGGGACGCCTCCCGAGGGTCGGCGCCCCGGCATTCACGCGGCTCCCGGAATCCGCCGCAGTCCGCGGGGCCGGCTCGTTTTCCTCGACCCGAATCAGCCGGTCGAGGGCGGTTCCCCGTCCTCCACCTCGCCCCCGGCTGCCAGCCACTCCTCGTACTCCCGCTGACCCACTTCGTCCAACGGGTAGTACCTCGACAGGGCGCCCCCCTGCTGCAGCTTCATGCGCACGAAGATCTCCTTCTCGTCGCGGGTACCCCCGATCTCGAGGACCTTCGGGATCAGCCGCGGCGGCACCACGATGGCGCCGCCGTCGTCGGCCATGATCACGTCGCCGGGATGGACCCGCACCTTGCCGCAGGCGACCGGCAGGTTGACGTCGGCCGGGAACATGTTGAGGTGGCCGGCCCCGCCGGTGGTCACCCCGGCCGACCAGACCGGCACCCCGAGGTCGTTGAAGATCGGGGCGGAATCCCTTATCGCCGCGTCGATCACCACGCCGGCTCCCCCCTGCGCCTTGAAGTAGGTCATCAGCATCTCGCCGAAGACGCCGGTCGTCAGGTCTCCCCGGCCGTCGACCACGATGGCGTCCCCCTCCTGGACGTAGTCGAACACCTCCCACAGGGCGGAGCGCTTCTCCCCTTCCTCCTCCCAATGGACGGTGGACGATCCCTTTTCTTCTCCCGGGACCTCGAATCCCCCCAGCAGGTCCTCGCGCATCGGCAGGAAGCGCAGGGTCAGGGCCGGGCCGGCGATCTTGCTGCCCGGGACCCGGGCCACCGGTCCCTCCATGAAGTTGCGGCGCACCCCGAGGGAATCCAGGGTTGAGGTGACGGTGTCCACGCCGATCCTTCCCAGTGCTTCCACTACTTCCCGGGGCGGTCTCCTGATGTCGTTCATTACGCATCTCCTTCGGTTTGTGCCGGATCGGTGCCGATCTTTCCCAGTGCCTCGACTACTTCGCGGGGAGGCCTCCTGATGTCGTTCATTTCCAATCTCCCTGAGTTTGTGCCTGGTGATTTCCCTGCCAATATTGAGCCGCGCAAAAAAGACGCCTATCACGACTCGCACACAACCTTCCCGGAGACATCTCATGAGAATCGCGCGCATCGCCGACGGCGACCTGAATTCTGCGGAGAACTGCCACGGCGGCGCCGGCAGCCTGAACTACGCCGGCCACTGGCGCAGGAACGACTTCGAGACCCCCTGGTATTTCGTCCATTTCGGCTCGATTCCCCCCGGCGGCGGCATCGGCCATCACCGGCACGTCAACTGCGAGGAGATGTTCGTCACCTTCGACAACGCCGCCCAGTTCACCCACAACGGCCGCACCGTCCAGATCGAGGGGGGCGCCTGCGTCCCCTGCCGCAAGGGGGAGTCGCACGGCATCTACAACCACACCGCAATGCCGACCCGGTGGATGAACTTCTGCGTCACCGACCCGGGCGGAGAGTACGACGCCGACGACTTCGGCGACGACCGCGTCGGGGCGCCGCTGGAGTCGGCCGACCGCATACCTCTCGGGCGCTTCGACAAGTCGCTGCTGGCCGGCCACAGCGAGGAGCACAAGGGCAGGGGTGAGATCGGCATCCGCAACATCTGGCAGCACTCCGACTTCCGCACCAACTGGCATTTCGTCGCCCACGTCCTGATGCCCCCGGGGACCTCGATCGGGTACCACCGGCACGACACGGTCGAGGAGACCTACGTGGTCATCGACGGGTGCGGGCGCATGACCGTCGACGACGAGACCGAGGAGGTGTACCCCGGCGACTCGATCCCCAACCGGCTCGGCGGCTCGCACGGGATCTTCAACCACCGGCAGGAGGACCTCGAGCTGTTCGTCATGGCGGTGACCCTGGAGCCGGGCGTGGCCGACAGCACCGACCACGGCGACGATCTCGCCGGCCGCTGAGCGCCGGGGAAACCCCCCAGGGCTCCGGCCGAGGCAGCCCGACCTGCCCCGGGGGAACCCCGTCGACGACACGCCGCCCCCATCCACCCGACCCATCAACCGAACCCCGTCATCTTCCGGCGATCCTCCCCCGCAAGCCCACGCCCATAACGTTTTCCATGACCCAGCAGTGGGATCCGGAGCAGTATGAACGGGACGGCGGCTTCGTCTCGGACTACGGCCGCGAGGTCGTCGGGATTCTCAATCCCCAACCGGGCGAGCGCATCCTCGATCTCGGCTGCGGCGACGGCCGGCTGTCGGAGTTCATCGTGAGCTTTGGTTGGCGTCTGGTTGCGATCGATTCGCGCCCCGGACAAATCTCGGCGGCGCCCGAACGCCAGATGCAAGCGGGGGG
>JAPOZF010000308.1 GCA_026706165.1 Gemmatimonadota bacterium | reverse complement strand
CCTGACCGGTGGGTCGAGGCCCTCGGCGTCGACAGGGAGCCCACTCCCCACTTCCTGATGCTCGTCGACCCCGCCGGGGCCGCGGGGTTCGATCCGCGGCCGCTGCTCATGGGGCTCGACTTCGCCTACCCGGACGCCACCAAGGTCGGGGGCCTCGCCTCGGGCCTGCAGGGCAACCGCCTCTTTCTCGACGGCGAGGTGCATGCAGGCGGCTGCGTCGGCGCCGCCCTCCAGGGGGCGGTCGCCGTCGACACGGTGGTCGCCCAGGGCTGCCGCGCCATCGGCGAGCCGATGACGGTGACCGGATGCAGCGGCTACTTCCTCTCGGAGCTGGACGGGCGCTCCGCGGTCGAGGCCCTCATCGATCTCTACCACAGCCTCGGGGAGGAGGACCAGGAGCTGCTGAGGCGGGCCCTGCACGTCGGCATCGCTTCCACCGAGCTGAAGGAAGATCTCGGCCAGGGGGACTACCTGATCCGCAACGTCCTGCAGCTCGACCACGAGAAGGGGACCATCGCCGTCGGCGACAAGCTGCGCACCGGGCAGACGGTTCGCTTCCACCTGCGCGACAGCGACGCGGCCTCCGAGGACCTCGCTCTGATGCTCGAACGCTACCGGCGCGAGAAACGGGGCGCCGCCCCGGACGGAGTCCTGCTTTTTTCCTGCAACGGCCGCGGCCAGGCCTTCTTCGGCGAGCCCGGCCACGACTCGCGGCTGTTCTCCGACGCGGTCGGGGAGGTGCCCCTGGGGGGATTCTTCTGCGGCGGCGAGATCGGACAGGTCGGGGGCTCGACCTACCTGCACGGGTACACCAGCGCCTTCGCGATCTTCCGCAGCCCTTAGCAGACCTTTGGGTTGGTCCACCCGGCCTGCGGCCGCCCCACCTTTGGATCGCCCGGGATCCCCCCGGGTCGGGGCCTCGTACCCGGCCGCCATGCCCCCCCTCCCTTTGGGCAACTTTCCCCGCGAGGGTCTGGCGGCTCAGCCGGCCAGCGGGGCGCGGTGCAGAACGTCGTACTCGGCGCCGGCCGGTTTCAGTGTGCTGCGTATCAGCGACACCTCCTCAACCGCGAAACGGCAGCGGGGAACCGTTTCGATCCAGCCGCCCGCCGGCAGCCTGGTGGGCCGGCGCAGGCGGGCGAGCGTCAGGTGCGGCTGGAACCGCCTGCCCTCCCGCTTCCAGCCGAGGCCGCGGACCGCCGCTTCGACCTCGTTGCGCAGCCTTCGCAGCTTGCGGTCCGCATCGACGAGACCGACCCAGAGGACGCGGGCGGCCCGGGCGTCGGGATAGGCCCCGGCCCCTCCCAGCTCGAGCTCGAAGGAAGCGGCGCCGGCAGCGATCGCGCCGAGGGCGTCCGCGAGAGGGGCGAGCTGCTCCTCCGGAGTATCGCCGAGAAAGCGCAGGGTGAGGTGCAGGTTCTCAGGCGGCGTCCACCGGAGGGGGGCGCCTTGGGGAAGCGACGCCGCGGCAGGGACGCCTGCGAGGGCGGCGCGCAGGCCGGCAGGCGGTTCTACGGCGACAAAGGTGCGGATGCTGTCCGACATGGTTGGGGTCGGGGGTCAGAAACCGGTTGATCCATGTTCATGGCGCGCCGCGTGCCCGACCCGCGGATTCGGCTCTGGGGCGAAAACAGCGGCGGATTGCCCGCCGGACACGGTGGAACCGGCGGTCAGGGAACGGTTGACCCGGGCACACAGGGAGCAGCCTCCCGGAATCGGTAGTCGGCTCTTTCGCGTCAGCGGTGCGCATGCCGGACCAGGTGAAACCGGCGGCAAGGAGCCTCGATTGGCACACATGGGGTCGCCGGCGACGGCCGCCAGGCCTGGCCGAAGTCCGGAGCGCTTTCAACTCTCGGCTCAGCGCGCCCCGCAGGCCTTCAGGCAGGCATTGAGGTACCCGCGGCTCTCCGCGGCGATCGCCGACGCGTGCGCGAGGTCGTACTCACCGGCGCCGATCACCTCGAGATTGACGGCGACGTCGATCGCGGACTGGTGCAGGACGCGGATATACCCGAAAAGGTCGATCCCGCCGCGGCCGCATGCCTGCTCCTCCGGAGGGCCCGGCGGGCCCCCCGTCCCCTTGAGATCCTCGCCGCAGTCGCGGATGTGGACGTGGGCAACCCTCGATATCACCGCCTCCAGGGCTTCCACCGGGTTCTCGCCGGGAGCGGCCCGGAAAATGTGGCTCGGGTCCATGTCGACGCCGAACGAGGGGGACGATATCCGCTCCATCGCCCGCAGCGTCGTCGGGGTGTCGTGAATGCACTGGCCGACGTGCGCCTTGGCGCAGAGGACGACCCCGTACCCGGCGGCCTTGTCCGCCATCTTCCGCAGCTGCCCGACCTGACGTTCGAAATCCTCCTCGACGCCGCTCCTGCCCCCCGGACCGACGTTGACCACCGGTATGCCGAGTTCGCGCCCCGCCTCGTACGCCTTTGTCAGCCTTTCCTCTTCCAGTGACGCGACCTCCATCGCCAGCAGCTCGAGCCCGTACCTCTGCGCCAGCTCCCGTATCGCGGGGGCTTGCGCCTTGTAGTCGTCGAGGTCGAGGTGCTCGCACATCCCCCTGATTGCCGCCAGCTCTACGCCGTCGTACCCGGCCCGCGAGATCTGCTCCATGGCGGTCGCCAGGTCGAAGCCTGCGAAGAGGACGGTATTCGCTCCGAGTTTGATCATCCTTCGGTTCCTGTTCGTTACGGGTTGGATGCGTGGGCGGAAACCTTCTCCTCCCCGGTTGGGCAGTCCAACCGCGACTGCGATCTTGAAGCTGCCTTCCCGGCGGGGAAAGTTGGGCAATTCCGGCCCCGGGGCGCCAGCAGAAGAGGCTGGTGTCCTCTCCCGATTCCCCTACCGGTCCGCCCCGGGAATCGGGGCCGCCTTCCCTTCTTGCCCGCTCACATTGGTGTCGTAGTTTCAGCGGTTCACCTTTTTTCGAGGCCGGCCCCTGCGCACCGCGCTGCTCCCCCCTCCGGCCGCGACCCTCGGCCAATGGAAACCCGCGATATCCGCGTCAGGGGCGCCCGCGTCCACAACCTGAAGAACGTCGACCTCGAGCTGCCGGCGAACCGGCTGATCTGCTTCACCGGGGTCAGCGGCTCCGGCAAGTCGTCGATGGCCTTCGACACCCTCTACGCCGAGGGCCAGCGCCGCTACGTCGCCTCGCTGTCGGCGTACGCGCGCCAGTTCCTCGGCCAGATGGAGAAGCCCGACGTCGACCAGATCACCGGGCTCTCTCCGGCGATTTCGATCTCCCAGAAGACCGGCGGCCAGAACCCGCGCTCGACGGTCGGCACGATCACCGAGATCTACGACTACCTGCGGGTGCTGTTCGCCCGCTGCGGGATCCCCCACTGTGTCGAGTGCGGCCGCGAGATCGGGGCCCAGACCCGCGACCAGATCGCCGCGAGGATCGCCTCTCTCGAGCCGGGCAGCCGCGTTCACATCCTCGCCCCGCTCGTCCGCGAGCGGCGCGGCGAGTACCACGAGCTGTTCGAGGAGCTGCAGAAGGACGGCTACGTGCGGGTGCGCGTCGACGGCCGCGTCTACACCCTCGACGACGCCCCGGTGCTCGACCGCTACAGCCGCCACAACATCGAGGCGGTAATCGACCGCCTGGTCATCCGCGGCGACATGGGAGGCCGTCTCGACGAAGCGGTCGACGCCGCCCTGCGCCTGGGGGAAGGGTCGCTGATCGTCGCCTCGGAAGAGGCGGAGGACCGGCTGCTCAGCGCCAGCTTCGACTGCCCCGAGTGCGGCATCTCCTACGAGGAGCCGGAGCCGCAGATGTTCTCCTTCAACAACCCGCAGGGGATGTGCCGGGACTGCGGCGGCCTCGGCACCAAGGTGATCATGAGCGAGAAGCTGATGATCCCGGATCCCTCGAGGTCGATCGCCGGCGGCGCCGTCGAGCCGCTCGGCGACGTCGGCAGCAACCGCTGGCGCCTGCACCTGTACGAAGGGGCCGCCGCCCACCTCGGGTTCGACCTCGACACCCCCTGGAAGGACCTGTCGCGGACGCAGAAGGACAGCTTCCTCAACGGCCTCGGCGACGAGAAGATCGAGTTCACCTACACCAACCAGAGCGGCCACTCCTGGTGCCACGACGACCGCTACGAGGGAGCGCTGGCATACGTCGAGGAGCGCTTCCGCCACGGCAACCCCCGGGTGCGCCGGGAGCTTGGCGCCTACGCGCGCTCTGAAACCTGCCCCACCTGCGACGGCGCCCGCCTGCGGCGCGAAAGCCTCGGGGTGCTGATCGACGGACTCAACCTGCCCCGGCTCACGGCCCTGCCGGTGGCCGAGGCCAGCCGCTTCTTCAACGCTCTCGAGTTCGACCCGGAGCGGGCCCGGATCGCAGAGGACGCCCTCAAGGAGGTCAGGGGACGGCTGCAGCTGCTCGTCGACATCGGCCTCGGCTATCTCACCCTCGACCGCGGCGCCCACACCCTTTCGGGCGGGGAATCCCAGCGCATACGACTCGCCGGCCAGATCGGCTCCGGGCTCGTCGGGGTGCTCTACGTCCTCGACGAACCGTCGATCGGCCTCCACCACCGCGACAACCGGCGGCTGCTGTCGACCCTGCAGCGGCTGCGCGACCTCGGCAACACGGTGGTCGTCGTCGAGCACGACGAGGACACCATGCGCCACGCCGACCTCGTCGTCGACTTCGGCCCCGGGGCCGGGGAGCGCGGCGGGGAACTGGTCGCCAGGGGAAGCGTCGACGAGGTCAGATCCAGCCGGGACTCGATCACCGGCCGCTTCCTGTCAGGCGCCGCCGAGATCGCCGTTCCCCAAAAACGCAGGCCGCCCCAGGAGCGCCGGGTGACGGTGGTCGGGGCCCGCCACCACAACCTCAAGGACCTCACCGTCTCCATCCCTCTCGGGCGCTTCACCTCCGTCC
>JAPOZF010000041.1 GCA_026706165.1 Gemmatimonadota bacterium | reverse complement strand
CGTTGCCGCGGGCGAACTCGATCTGCCGCGACGGGAAGGTCCCGAGCGACTCGATGAACCAGTCGTACAGGGGCCGGTGGTTTTCGTAGTCGAGGTCGCACAGCGAGTGGGTGACGCGCTCTATCGAATCGCTCTGCCCGTGGGCCCAGTCGTACATCGGGTAGATGCACCAGTCGTCGCCGGTGCGCTGGTGGGGGACGTGGCGGATGCGGTACATCACCGGGTCCCGCAGGTTGAGGTTGGGGGACGCCATGTCGATGCGGGCGCGCAGCACCTTCTCGCCGTCGGCGAACTCGCCGGCCCGCATGCGCCCCAGCAGGTCGAGGTTCTCCTCGACGGCGCGGCCGCGCCAGGGGCTTTCCGAGCCGGGCTCGGTCAGGGTGCCGCGCGACTCGCGGATCTGCCTGCCGCTCTGGTCGTCGACGTAGGCCAGGCCCTTGCGCACGAGGTCGACGGCCATCTCGTAGAGCTGCCCGAAGTAGTCGGAGGCGTAGTACTCGTGCTCCCCCCAGTCGAACCCCAGCCAGCGCAGGTCCTCCTTGATGGCGTCGACGAACTCCTGCTCCTCCCGGGTGGGGTTGGTGTCGTCGAAACGAAGGTGGCAGCGCCCTCCGAAATCGGCCGCCACCCCGAAGTCGATGGCCGCGGCCTTGGCGTGGCCGATGTGCAGGTAGCCGTTGGGCTCCGGCGGGAAGCGGGTCACCACTTCGCCGTCGTAGCGGCCGTTGCGCAGGTCCTCGACGACCTCGGCGCGGATGAAGTCCCGGGCGCGGGGGTCGTCTTCTCCGTTCGGGTGGGGTGTCGTGTCGGTCATGGGATCGGAATGGCGGCGGGCTAGCGGATCAGCCAGGGGGCGTCCGGCGGGCTGAACTCGTCCTTGGGAGGCAGGAACTGGCGCAGGTGCCGGCAGCCGTAGGCGAACCCCTCGAGGCCGGGCATGCCGCGGTCCTCGTTCTCGCAGCAGAGGACGTAGTCGTACCCCGACTCGACCAGGGCGTTGGTGATCTTCGCCCAGTCGAGGTCGCCGCGGCCCGGCACGCGGTACTGCCACCACCAGTTGCCGATGACGCCCTGGCGGTAGAGCATGCGCGGGCTCACCTCGCAGTCCTTGACGTCGGCGAAGTACCACTTGCCGGAGTACTCGCGGATGACGTCCTCGGCCGGCAGCATCATCATCCAGACCCAGTGCGAGGGATCGCAGGAAAGGCCGATGAAGTCGGAGGGGACCGCGTCGAGGATGCGGTCCCACATCTCCGGGTTGCAGCCGATGTTCCCCATGCGCACGGCCACGTCGAGGGCGACTTTGACGCCGGTCTCCTCGGCTTCGCGGGCGATCGGCGTGAACATCTCCCGGTAGCGTTCGACCAGCTCGTCGCAGCGGTCGGTCGGGTTGCCCGGCGGGGAGGAGTACATGCCGTAGAAGACGCCGTTCCTGACCGGGGCGCCGCTGCCGGTGATCACCACCGGGCACTCGAGGGCCGCGGCCGAGCGCAGCGCCTTCTTCAGGCGCAGCGACTCCTTCTCGCGGATCTCGGGGTCGTCGTCGAGGAGGTTGCAGTGGGCGGCGATGCAGGAGAGGTAGAGGTCGCGGCCGGCGAGGGTCTCCCGCACCTCGGCGGGTCCTTCGGTGAGGATCCGGTCGGAGTCGAGCACGCCGTTGTCGGTCAGGCGCACGCAGTCGAAATCGTGCGCCCTTGCCCAGGCGGCGCACTCTTCGAGGCTCCAGCCGCCGGCTCCCGCGGTGGTGTAGAAGCTGATGTCCATCGAGGTTCGGGGGTTTCTCTGGAAAGAGCGGCGGAGCTTGAGCCCGCTCGGCGCGGGGCCCTAGATTGGAGTTTCCTTCCGCCGCAAATGACTGACGAACTGAATAAAAGAAAGGCCCTGGCATGGCTCTCATCAACGAACATTACCTGAAGCTCACCGCCGGATACCTGTTCCCGGAGATCGCGCGGCGCACCGGCGCCTTCCAGGAGAAGAACCCCGGCGCCGACGTCATCCGCATGGGGATCGGCGACGTGGTCAAGGGGATTCCCCGGGTCGTCGCCGAGGCGATGAAGGAGGCGGTCGAGGAGATGGCGCACGACGAGTCGTTCCAGGGCTACCCCCCGGGCGAGGGGTACGACTTCCTGATCGATGCCATTGTCGAGCACGAGTACGCCTCCCGCGGGGTCGAGGTCGCCGCCGACGAGGTGATCGTGTCGGACGGCTCAAAGTGCGACTCGGCCAACATCCAGGAGATCTTCGCCATCGAGAACACCGTCGCCCTCACCGACCCCGTCTACCCCGTGTACTGCGACAGCAACGTCATGGCGGGCCGCACCGGAGAAGCGGACGAGGACGGCCGCTATGCCGGGCTGGTCTACCTGCCCTGCACGGTGGAGTCCGGGTTTCTGCCGCCGTTTCCCGACCGCCGCATCGACCTGGTGTATCTCTGCTCGCCCAACAACCCGACGGGTGCGGTGATGCCGCGCGAGGTGCTGGCCGAGTGGGTCGCCTACGCCCGCGACGAGAAGGCCGTCCTCTTCTTCGACGCCGCGTACGAGGGGTACATCTCCGACCCGGGGATTCCGCACTCGATCTACGAGATCGACGGGGCCCGCGAGGTCGCCGTCGAGATGCGCTCGTTCTCGAAGAGCGCCGGATTCACCGGGTTGCGCTGCGCGTTCACGGTGGTTCCCAGGGAGCTGCGCGCCTTCTCCGAATCGGGGGAGGGCCACTCCCTGCACGCCGCCTGGGTGCGCCGGCACAACACCAAGTTCAACGGCGTCTCCTACCCGGTGCAGCGGGGGGCCGCGGCTTCTTACTCGCCTGAGGGCCGCCGCGCCACCGCGGAGACGATCTCCTTCTACATGGAGAACGCGCGGCTGATGAAGGAGCGCCTGTCCGCCTGCGGGTACGCCGTCTACGGCGGGGAAAACGCCCCCTACCTGTGGATCGCCACCCCGGAGGGGACCGACAGCTGGGGCTTCTTCGACCTGCTGCTCGAAGAGGCCCACGTCGTCGGCACGCCCGGCTCGGGGTTCGGGGCCGCCGGGGAGGGGTACCTGCGCCTGTCCGCCTTCCAGCACCGGGAGGCGGTCGAGGAGGCGCTGACCCGCATCGCCGCTCTCTGATTTTTACGGAGTTTCTCACGGGCAGGCCGCGATCCGGGAAACCCCAGAGTCAGCTGGCGAAAATCCCGGAAACAGCTGGAAGTGTGTCCGGGGGTTGACAGTTCCGGTTCGAAGCAGGTACACTAGGAAATTCGAAATAAACAATTATTATTTATTAATTAACCGGTTTCGCCGGACGAATACCGGAAAATTCATTCGGAATGCAACATCACCTGCAAACAGGAAAGACGAAGGGATCGATGAACGGAAAGGCGAGGTCGAGAACCTTCTCGGCGACCGAGAGAGACTTCGAGATGCTCGAGGCAGTGGCCCGCTACCACGGGTCGAGCAAGAGTGCGGCGATCGCGGGGCTCATCCGCAAGGAGTTCTGGCGCGTGTTTCCGCACGGGACCGAGGAGATCACCACTGACCCGGGAGCCAAGGTGGAATCATGAGCCAGGTCGAAACCGCCGGCGTCGCCGGACACTACCACTACACCGACCTGCCGCACGCGGAGCTGGTCGCCCAGATCGACCGCCTGCGTCAGGAGAAGAACGCCGTCATCCTCGCCCACAACTACCAGGTCCCCGAGGTCCAGGACATCGCCGATTTCACCGGCGATTCGCTCGGGCTGTCGGTGGAGGCGAGCCGCACCGCGGCGGACCTGATCGTCTTCTGCGGCGTCCACTTCATGGCCGAGTCGGCCAAGATCCTCAGCCCGGAAAAGACCGTGCTGCTGCCGCATCTGGGGGCCGGCTGCGCCCTGTCCGACTCGATCACGCCGGAGAGCCTCGAGGAGTGGAAGGAAGCCTACCCCGGTCACACGGTGGTCACCTACGTCAACTCCTCGGCGGAGGTGAAGGCGGAGTCCGACATCTGCTGCACCTCGGCGAACGCCGTCTCCGTGGTCCGCAGCCTCGACAGCGACAAGGTGCTGTTCACCCCGGACCGCAACCTCGGCCGCTGGGTGGCCGAGCAGGTGCCGGAGAAGGAGGTGGCGATCTACGACGGTGTCTGCCCGACCCACGACGTGCTGCGGCAGGCGAGCGTCGAGCGCACCCGGGGGGAGCACCCCGAAGCGGTGATCATCGCCCATCCCGAGTGCCGCGAGGACGTGGTGGCGGCGGCCCACGAGGTCTGCTCGACGACGGGCATGCTCGACGCCGTCGGGCGCTACCCGGAAGCGGAGACCTTCATCATCGCCACCGAGAGCGGCATCATCCACCAGCTCAAGAAGCGCTACCCCGGCAAGGAGTTCGTGCCGGCCGACGGCTGCATCGGCTGCCGCCTGCACTGCCCGTACATGAAGGTCACCGGGCTGCAGGACGTGTACTTCTCGCTGGCGGACGAGCGCTACGAGATCGAGCTGGACGACGACGTGATCGAGGGTGCGCGGCGCTCGCTCGAACGGATGATGGCGGTGCCGAGAGACAACTGATCCGGGAGGTGTCCGGGCGGCCGGGCTGACGGCGGGGTTGTTCGAACCCGGACCGCCGGGACGTCAGCCGGGCCGGGGGCCGGGTTTCGAGCTCGAGCCCCCCAGGCAGTCGACCGGGCCGAGGGCCGGGTTGTTCCGAAACCGGACCCCCGGAAGTCATCCGGGACAGGGCCGGCTTTTTCGAGTTCGGGCCCCGGGCTGTCATCCGGGACGGGGCCGGTTTTTTCGAGATCCAGCCCCCGGGCTTTCAGCCGGGCCGAGGGCCGGGTTGTTCCGAAACCGGACCCCCCGGAAGTCATCCGGGACAGGGCCGGCTTTTTCGAGCTCAGCCCGGGCTGTCAGCCGGGACGGGGCCGGTTTTTTCGAGATCCAGCCCCCGGGCTTTCAGCCGGGCCGA
>JAPOZF010000734.1:2563-4945 GCA_026706165.1 Gemmatimonadota bacterium | reverse complement strand
CCGGTTTTCCCTGGCAAGCGGGAAACAGCAGGGGTAGCGCCAGTCCTGGATCCACATCTCGACGTTCCTTGCCGCAGGGGGGCGTTGGTCACCTCGTTGCGGTCGCCGTGGAAGCTGGGGTGTAAACCGGGCATGTGCTGCCAGGCATGCGTTAAGGGGGTTCCTCCTTTGTGCGGCGATTGTCCGCCACCTCGGCGGACGAGCCGTATGGGTTTTGGGGAGCAGTTTGTTCCCGCAATGAACGGAGCCCTTGCCCGGGTTGCGGAACCGCGGATTACTGCGGATTTCCGAATGGCCACCCCAACCGGTTTCCCGGAGGGAGGACGCGGCCCTCGGCATCGACCAGGGGGCGCGGAACCCGGGAGCTGGCAAGGCTTCCGCCAATCAGCGCCGCCGCTGCGAATGGCACGGCGAGAAGGTCGCCTGGCAGCTGCGGAAGGAAGACAATGAACAGGAGCCAGGAGACCAGACCGACGAGGATCGCCGCCAGCGCACCGGTGGCGTTGGCCCGCGACCACCAGAGCCCCCCCGTGAGGGGCACGAACAGCGTGGCCAGCAGCACCGACCAGGAGTCGACCATCAGGTCGTAGACCGAGGTCTTGTGGAGGGCGAGTGCGAGTGAGATCGCCCCGAGCAGCAGCACCGAAAGGCGGGCGATGCGAAGGGAGGTTTTCTCCGACGCCTTCGGGTTGAAAAAGCGGACCACGTCCCAGCCGATCACGCTGGCTGGGGCGAGCAAGGCACTGTCGGCGCTGCTGAGCAGGGCGGAGACGAGGGCGCCGGCGAACAACGCCAGCGCCGCCGCGGGCAGGTACCTGGAGGCGATCTCCATCATTACGAGGTCCGGTTCGGCGAGGCCGGGAAGGATGACCGATCCCGCCATCCCGAGCAGGACCGGCAACAGCCCGATAGTGACGTAGATCAGGCCGGCGAGGTAAGCGCTGCGGCAGGCGACCTGTTCGTCGCGGCTGGAAAGGGAGCGCTGCACCAGATCCTGCCCGGCGAGGTTTCCCAGGCCGATCACCAGCCAGTCGCGGGCATATGCGAACCAGCCGGAAGCACCGGCATCTCGGGGGTAGAGGTCGAACCGCTCTTCTGGAATGCGCGCGGCGATGGCGGACCAGCCTCCCATTTCCGCCAGCAACATCGGGGTTATGATCAGCATTCCCGCGGTCAGGATGGTCAGCTGAACGAAGTCGGTCAGGGTGACCGCCCACATGCCCCCGGCCCAGGTATAGATCAACACCACCGCGGCGGCCAGAAGGATGCCGGTGGTTGGATCGAAACCGGTCAGTGACTGCAGGACCCTGCCGAAGGCCACCATCAACGAGGCCACCCAGCCGACGTACGCGGGGATGGTGCACAGGCTGGCCAGCAATCCCGCTCGGCCGTCGAAACGGCTGGTGAAAAAGGAAGCGATCGTCATCAGGCCCATGCGCCGCAGCAGGCGCACGTAGAAGAGGCCGGCCAGGAAGAGGCACAGGGCGGCACCGAAAGGATCGGCGATGACCGCCAGGAACCCGCCCGAATAGGCAGCGCTCGCGGCGCCGATGCAGAGACCGCCGCCGAACCAGGTTGCCGCAAGGGTGCCGGTCGCCAGCAGGAGGGACAGACGCTTGCCGGCGACTATGTAGTCAGCCGAGGCTGCGATGCGCCGGCTCGCCCACAGGCCGATGCCAAGCATCGTCAACAGGTAAAGGCAAAGACCGACAAGAACGGGTGCCGTGGTCATATGACTGAGGTTCCCGTGCCGAAAGACAGGAAGGTCAATGATAACGAGCCCCGGAAAGCCCTGCCAGAACGGACGGCCGAGGTCCTTCCATCCGCCGGCCGGGACCCGGGGGCGTGGAAGCAGGCCCAAACCGGAGACAGGCGGGCGTCACCGGTTCGGGCCGACCTCTTCGGGACAGGCCGGTGGGGGACCGGGCCATTGGCGGCCGATGGCGTTTGCCGGTTGCGCTTTGTAAACGAGATAGACCGATTCGATTGCCCGGCCCGGGATTTGGAGCGACTTTCCCATCCCGTTGTCACGGGGCGAGACCGGCCGATGGTCGGGTTGGCTTCAGGTCGCTCAGGAAGAGGAGGTAGAACAGCAGATGTTGGTCAGGATTCTGGGGGCCTTGATGTTGGCTGTCGGCGCCTTTTTTGCGCTGAGGATGTTGTTCGACATCCTGGTTGCAGCCGCCTCCATCGCCATGGCAGCCGCGCTTCTGTATTTCGGCTGGCGTCTTGTTTCGAGAGAGCGGTAACCGACCATCCCGGCTTTTGCCGAGTCAGCGGTCGTCGACGCCCGGGGGAACTACAGATCCGGTTTCGGCAGGGGTACCCAAGGGGGTGGAACCCGGCAGCTCGCGGACCCGTCCAACTGTGGCGGAACGAAAT
>JAPOZF010000734.1:0-2553 GCA_026706165.1 Gemmatimonadota bacterium | reverse complement strand
AGAAATCCGAAAAAAAGGACCCATCCCAAGGACCAGCATTACGAGATCGAGGCAACCATGTCGAAGGAACTCGCCGAGCTTTATGAGGGATTGATGGAAGAGTTCGAGACAAAAAGTGCACTGGGCCTCGAGGAGATGAACCGAACCCTGCTGCAGACCGGCCTCGTTCACCATCTGACGATGATGGGTGGCCTTGGTCTGATCGGGGAGGAGAAGAGGGAGCGCATGTTCCGATTGATAGACGCGGTTGCTTCCGAAACGATGATGTGGGATCTGGTAAAGCAGGCGCGGACTTACTGGCAGAACAGCAAAGGGTCGGCAGGTGCTCTCGACCTGGAGGCCTGAAACGTATCTCCGCGGTTGACATCCGCATGAGGGCCGAGTACATTCCCGCTCTTGAAAAACAGCGGAACCTACTGATTATCAGCTAGTTACAAGGGTTTGCAATTCCATGTCCGGTTACAGCGATACCGTCCTTGACCATTACCGGAATCCGCGAAACACCGGAGTCATTGAAAACGCCGACGCGGTCGGGATTGCTGAAAATTCTGCCTGCGGCGACGTTCTTCACCTGTACCTGTCGATTGCGGACGGACGCGCCGAGCGCGCCTCTTTCAAGACCTTCGGATGCGCGGCCGCCATTGCCGCGGGTTCGATCCTGACCGAAATGGTCACGGGCGCCACCCTCGAAGAGATTTCCCGAATCAGCAAGCAGGACGTGGTTGAAGCCTTGGGCGGGCTTCCTCCAATGAAAGTTCACTGTTCCGTACTCGCCGAGGACGCCATTCGGGCAGTCCTGGCCGATCTCGCCAAACGGCAGGTCGCGGAGAACTGATGCAAACCTCCGGCTCGCACTGGTTCCCGGAAATGCTTATCTCAAGCTCACATGCGCTGCCGGCAGGAAGGACCGCGCGGGGGCGCACTTCTTCAGCACACACCCCAATTCTCAAATTTCACGAAAGGATATGTCATGGCCTACTCTCTTCCCGATCTCCCGTACGCATATGATGCTCTCGAGCCCCACATCGACGCGCGCACGATGGAGATACACCATTCAAGGCATCACAACACCTACATCACCAACGCCAACACAGCTCTCGAGGGGCACGCGGACCTCGCGGCAAAAGATGTCGAGGAGCTGATCGCCGATCTCGGTTCGGTCCCGGAGGATATCAGAACCGCGGTTCGGAACAACGCTGGAGGGCATGCCAACCACAGCCTGTTCTGGACCGTCATGGGACCGGGAGGAGGAGCCCCTTCCGGCGACCTCGCAGCCGCCATCGACAGCGACCTCGGAGGCTTCGATTCCTTCAAGGAGGCTTTCTCCGACGCCGGCGCCAAGCGTTTCGGCAGCGGCTGGGCCTGGCTGGTCGCCAATGGGGGCAAGCTCAGCGTGATGAGCACTCCCAACCAGGACAGTCCCCTGATGGACGGGGATGGTACACCCATTCTCGGACTGGATGTCTGGGAACACGCTTACTACCTGAATTACCAGAATCGCCGTCCGGACTACATCGCCGCCTTCTTCAACGTCATCAACTGGGACGAGGTGGCGCGGCGTTTCGGGGAGGCGGGGTAGGGGAGTCGGCGGGAGAGAGGCAGTTCGGACGCTCGTCCCATGCGGCGGCCTGGCGGACGACGAATGTCCAGTCCGGTTCAGCCGGCCTGAGTGATTCGCATGGGCAACTCCCAAGAGAGCCCGCAATTTACCCGATTCCCGGGTTGACGCCGGTAGAATAGGCACAGCCGGAACAACCCGAACCTCGCAGGGGATTCGCCCGATTCCCCCACTTGAGGCTACAGTCGCAGGCTCGCAACGGAAAAGATCCCTCTCTCCCGGGCCCCACGTGGGCGGGTACGTTGTTTCAACGGCCGTCCGCATCGGGCTAATCCCCGGATCAAATGACTACCCCCGTCCAGGATGCGGCGTGGGCAGCGGCCGTCGGCAAGTCGCCCGGTGAGGTTCTCACCTCCCCCGGCTCCGGCCTGGCGAATGACCACCGCCAGCTTCGCGACGACGACTTCTGGCGTCGAATCCCGGCCTACTCGCGGTTGAGCGCCGAGGAGTTCAACGACCACCGTTTCCAGGGCCGCAACTCGATCACCTCGGTCCGCAAGCTCCGCGAGGTTCTCGGGGATCTCGTAACCGACGAGTTCTGCCGGGACGCCGAGCTGGGTGTGCGCAATGCAACGATGAGCGTTCGTATCTCGCCCTACATCGTCAGCCTCATCGATTGGAGCGAGCCGTACGTCGATCCGCTGCGCACACAGTTCCTTCCCCTGGCTTCTCGGGTTCGCCCCGACCATCCCGAGCTCAGCCTCGACTCCCTGAACGAACAGGCCGACTCACCGGTACCCGGTCTCACCCATCGCTACCGCGACCGGGGACTGTTTCTGGCGCTGGACACCTGTCCCGTCTATTGCCGGTTCTGCACCCGGTCCTATTCGGTCGGGCTCGATACGGAAGAGGTGGAAAAGGCCCGTTTCGGGGTCAATGTCGAGCGCTGGGAGGAGGTTTTTTCATACGTCGCCAGGCACCCCGAGCTCGAGGAC
>JAPOZF010000136.1 GCA_026706165.1 Gemmatimonadota bacterium | reverse complement strand
TGGTAGTCGCCGCCGAAGCGCAGCACGTGCGGACTCGAGGCGCGGCGGGCATCGACGGCTCCGCCGAACCCCGGAGCGACGACCGGGGCTGTCGAGGGAACCCTCCACCGCGGGGGTGCCGGCGCCTCGGTCATCTTCTCAGGTGGGCGCGCGGGCAGACGGGCCGCGGGGAAGCCAGGGCCGACCTTGTCACACTTTTTCTGCAGGGCGCCGTCTCCATGCGTAACCGAAGGGATTCTACTTCAGATCTTCGCCTGGGAATATGCCCCAGGGGACCGCTTCCGCCTCGCCCTCGTAGACCGGCAGAAACGGCTCGGTGACATGCCGCGTCCGTTCGACCCAGTCAACCCATTCGGACCTGCTGGTGATGTGATCGCGGATCAATGCCTTGACTTCGTCGGGCATGTCGTCATAAGCGGGCCAATACCAGAGGGTGAGCACCGTGCGGCGCTGGTCGGTCTGATTTGCACGGGCCGAATGCAGCAGACGCGAGTCGCCGATGACGACATCGCCGGCGCGAACCGGTACATCGACCTCGCCCTCTATCTGTTGAAAAGCGAGATGATCCGGATCGGTCGCGTTGATTACGGTGTCGTCGTCCCTTGGCCGCATGTCGTGCAGGGGGTGACGTCTCAGGTGGGAGCCGGGAATCAACCGCAGACAGCCGTTGTGCATGTTCGTGTCGACCAGGTAGTACATCAGGAAGTACTGCTGCGGCTGGTTGGTGTAGCTGATGGGGTGTTCCCACAACACGCCGTCGTGGTGCCAGTACAAGGGCGGGCTGTGCGGAGGCTTGCTGATCACGAAGCCGCTCCAGAATTTAGGAGAATCAAATCCCAATTCAGCAAGAACCGCGATCGCGCCGGGATAAATCAGGAGTTCGGTGAAGGCTGGGTGGGGGCAGGTCCAGTAGGGAATCAGGCAGCCCTGTGAACGGTGCTGCTCGAAGTGTTCCTCCTCCTGCTGTGCGATCATCCATTCGCTCATGTCGTTCAGCCTTGCTACCATCTCCGGTGCCAGCACATTCTCAAAGACGCAGAAACCATCACGGATGAGTTGATTGCGTTTCTCCTCGGCGACGATCGGCATTGATGGTTCTCCTTGTATCTTGGGTTCGGTAATGGAGCAATCGCACCGGCGACAGATGGGAGGCCCCCCGTGACGAGGCCGGGATCCGAAAACTGGTCTCCCGGAAAACTGGTCTCCCGGTTGAAGACCTTTGGATCCGGTCCTGGTCTTGCTGGAGGCTTCGGGAGGCCTGGAGGTGCCTCTCCCTGGCGGCCCGCCGGCACCTGGTGATGACCATGCTGGTCGCCGAGAAGAACCGCCTGAGCTCGGCCGCCACCCGGGCCGTCCGTCCCCGCATCGAGGCTCACATGGCTTGGCTGGAGCGGGAGCTGGACGACCTGGACCAGAGCCTGCGGCAGACGCTCCGCCAGAGTCCCATCTGGCGAGACAAAGAGGACCTGCTGCGTAGCGTCCCCGGCGTGGGAGAGCAGCTCTCCCTCACCCTGGCCTACTTGCCGGAACTGGGCACACTGGACCGGAGGCAGATCGCCGCCCTGGTAGGGGTGGCTCCCTTCAACCGGGACAGCGGCACCCTGCGGGGCCAGCGCACCGTCTGGGGCGGACGCGCCCGGGTTCGAGCCGCCCTGTACATGAGTGCGTTGGCTGCCAGCCGCTTCAACCCCGTCATCCGGAATTCCTACCAGCGCCTGCTGGCCGAGGGTAAGCCCAAGAAGGTGGCCCTCACAGCCTGCATGCGTAAGCTGCTGGTTATCCTCAACTCCATGCTCAAGCATGGCTCACCCTGGCGCCATCCGAGTCCCCAAATCGCCGGTCATTCCTCTTGATTTTCAAGACAGTTGCTTTCATGCAATCAGATTCCGCCTGTATCCATCAATTGGCAATTGGGGTTTGTTGGATTCCGAACCGTGTTATTTTCCCTGAAACACAGGGCAAACCGCCTTTGAACTCTCCATGTCAAGCAGGGCTTCCATCACCCGAGGAAGTGAATCATGTCCACCTTGCCCCCTGACTCCCGCTTTGCCAGTCCCACCTCCGGCCTGGATCCGGCGACCCTGCTGCGCCCATTGCGCAAGGTCTTCCTGGTGTCGATTGGAGCCGCCCTGGCACTGCATCTGGTCATCGTCGTCATCAACCCCTTCGAGCAGGCCGCCCAGAAAGCCCCGCGGCCCCTGACCACCAAGTTCATCAAGCGCGAGCCGCGCCTGACCAAGCCGCTGGAACTGCGCAAGCTGCCCCAACCCAAACGCCAGATGGTTCGACGCCAGGTGCAGCTGGCCCGGGCGCGCATGGATCAGGTCCAGGCCACGGCCACCTTCAACACCCGCGGTCTGATCACCCAGGTGGCCACCGCCGCCCCCCAGGCGCGACTGGGGCAGGCCGGTCCCAGCGCCACCCTGGCCTCGATGAACCTGGAGCCGAGTCTGTCGGCGGCGGCGGTGACCGGGGTGCGCTCGCCGGACAACAAGATAGACCTGGGACTGGAGATGATGGATGTCAACAGCATGGACACCGGGCGCTACCGGGCGATGGTCATTCAGGACCCGGAGGACCCCCAGGCGCTGAAGGGTTTCGTCAAATTCGCCTCGGTCACCTCGGCCCGCTCCATCGACTTTGGCAGTGGGGGCGGTTTCGGTCAAGGATTCATCGACAGGACGCGGGATGCGCTCAACCAGTTCACCGGCCTTCAGTCCGAATACGTGGGGCTGATCACCTTCGACGACGAGCGGCTCCTCGAAGTGCCCATCATTTTCCGGGCCAATCCCGGCAACGAGAGCGAAAAGGAGCGTATGGTTGAGTACCTGCTGGCGGGCGGCTTTGTCTGCGGTGGGGTGGGCGACAACTGGGAAGGCCTGGAGAAGTACGGCGGGCTGGTCAGGGGGAAAGATTTCTGGTCCGAACGGCTGCCGGACGATCACCCCATCTATTCGGCGTTTTTCGACCTGGAGCGGGGGGGTCCCCCGTCGCGGGGTGGAACGGCAAGCGGCAAAGCCGGCACCATCAGCTGGGCCACGACGAGAGGCTACTTTATCAAAGGCCGCCTGGCCGGCATCACCTTCGACAGGGTGGGTTGGACTGAGTATTTGATAGTCAATGTCATCGTCTACGCCCTGACCCAGGAAGGATCCATGACCCAGCGTCTCATGCACATGGTCAACTGACGCCGCCCGCAGGCGGTCTGCCCGTGGACAGGACAGGAGACGCGCCTCGACCGCACCGCCTGACGGCACCTGCGGATCTTCCTTAATCCCATCTCAATTCGCACTGCAAGGAGAAAGACCGATGGGCGACAACAGGACCACCGTCCTCAACCCTGTGGGGCACCCGCCGAAGAGGGAGCAGCTGGGCATGGCCCCCCGTCCCGATTCGCTCGAAGGCCGAACCGTCTACCTCGTCGACTGCCGATTCGACGACGGCGATATCCTCATGCGCCAGATGGGGAACTGGTTCAGCGAGCACCGCCCGGGAATCAACGTGGAGGTGCGCCGCAAGTCGAACGTCTACACCCAGCGCGACGACGCGCTCTACGAGGAGATCAGGCAGCAGGGAGATGCCGCCGTCATCGGCGTCGGCCACTGAAGCACGTGCGCGCCGGCGGTCGCCGACCAGTGCATCACTGTTGAATCCGAATACGGAGTGCCGACAGCCTCCGTCCAGACCGACATCTTCGAACCCCTGGCGCGGGCCCAGGCGCTGGCCCGGGGCATGCCGAAGCAGCGGTTCGTCTTCGTTCCCCAGCCGGTGATGGGCAAGTCGCCGGCGGAGCTGCGGGCTTACGTCGACGGCGCCGACCCCGTCACCGGGCGTCCGTTCATGGCGGAAGTGATTCAGGCCCTGACCCGCCCGCTGAGTTCCGGGGAGACGGAGGTCGTCAGCTTCGACCGCTCCACTCCGCGGCTGTGCGAGCCGGATTCGGAGGACAACCTCCACGAGCTCTTCCTGCGCGAAAACTGGACCGACAAGCTGCCGATCGTGCTGCCCACCGAAGCCCGCGTCGAGGCGATGCTCAGGGGCACGAGCCGGGATCCCGATGAGGTAGTCGGCCAGATGCGGCCCACGGGCCCGCGCGAGGCCTGGGAGTACACGGTGGAGAAGGTCGCCGTCAACGCCGTCATGGCCGGGGCGCGGCCGGAATACTTTCCGGCCATTCTCGCGCTGGCATCGACGCAGGTCACCGCGCGCCCGAGCACGACCAGCTCGGCGGCGGCCATGGCCGTTGTCAACGGGCCCTTCCGCGAAGAGGTCGGCATGAACTCCGGCGTCGGCGCCATGGGACCCTACAACCACGCCAACGCCACCATCGGGCGCGCCTACGGCCTGCTGTCCCAGAACGGCCAGGGCGGTTCCCTGCCGCTGCACACCTACCTCGGCTCGCAGGGCAACGGCTACGGCTACAGCAGCATCTGCTACGCCGAGAACGAAGAGCGCAGTCCGTGGGATCCCTTCCACGTCCGCAAGGGCTTCGACAAGGGGGACAGCACCGTCAGCGTATTCCCGGGCTGCCGCTCCACCGCCTTCACCCTCGGGCTGCGGGAAAAGCACTGGCAGACTCACGTCATCCAGATGCTGCGGGGCATGGACCCGCACGAGGCGCCCACCTTCGTCCTCGACCCGATCACGGCCCGCCAGTTCGTCGACCGCGGCGGTTTCCACACCGTCGACCAGCTCGTCGACTGGGTCCACGAGAACGGTACCATGCGCGCCGGGGTCTACTGGGATTACCAGCTGATCGAGAACTACGTCGAGCCGAGGGCGCTGGTCGGCGAGGAGCCCTGGGCGGCGATGCTGGAAGCAGAGGAAGACGAGCTCATCCGCATCTGGCCCAAGGACCAGATCCAGGTCGTCGTCGTCGGGGGCGAAACCAACGGCTACTGGCGCATCTTCGGCGCCCCCCACGCGGCCACCGCGTCCATCGACGAATGGCGGTGACTCT
>JAPOZF010000092.1 GCA_026706165.1 Gemmatimonadota bacterium | reverse complement strand
GGTGTTGCGATTGGACGGTCCCGTTGGAGATCGGTCGCGGCGGGGTGGCCTCAGGGGGGGAGAGTCCTCGGCCATGCCCGGTCGTCATTGCGGTGCCGTAAAAAAGACGCGGCGGAAAGGGAACTTACTAGTCCGGGTTTAAACTGAAAAAGTAGCCAAACCAGAACTGCTTCCACAGTCTTCCTCACCCAACCCATGGGCATTTCTCATGACCCTGCTTACCGACTCCGACCGCCAGTTCTTCCGCCGGCACGGGTTCGTCCTGCTGCAGAACCTCCTTTCGGCCGCCGAAATCGAGCGCTTCCTCGAGCTCTTCGACGCAGACCGAAAGCGGGCGCCGCTGCGCTGGGCGCAGCGCGGTTCCCAGACCATGAACTGCGACGCCCTGTGCACGACCCCCGAGTTCGACGAGGTGATCCGCCACCCGCTGATCCTGCGGGCGGTCGGCGAGCTGATGGGCGGGCCGGTCTGCTTCGGCGAGCTCTGCATCCGCCACATGGGGCCTGCCGACACTCCGGGCAGCGGGGCGTGGCACCGCGACCGGGGCCACTACCCCGAGCACCCGCTGCGCATGGACTACATCCAGCTCATGCTCTACCTGACCGACGTCGACGAGACCACCCACTGCTTCTCGCTCTCGCCGGAATCCGTCGACGAGCCGGTCCTCGACAAGGCCGACCAGCAGCTGGAGCGAGGCGGCTGCTTCGACGTGCACGGCCCGGCCGGCACCGTCTGCCTCTTCAACGTGGCGGTCCTGCACCGCGCCACCGTCCGCAAGACCGGCAGGGAGCGCAAGTCGATCCAGGTGTACTACGGCCACCGCGACCGCCCCTACCTCGCCGACGACTCGCTGATTCCGCCGATGTTCTTCAACCACCACCCGGACCCTGAGGTGCGCGCCTTCTACGGCAACCTCAACGCCATCACCCGCCTGTACATGCGCGCCTTCGGGATCGAGGAGTCCGCATGAAATCCCGGTTGGGGGTATCTTCCCCGCGATCCATTTCCGCCGCGCCGGAAGTCCCGGCCATTGCCACACAGACAGGAGCATGATGCCCGGACACCCGACCTTCACCCCGGACCGGAAACAGGAGGCCCTCGATTTCTTCGCCGCCTGGAACTACGTCGTCGTCAGCGACGCCCTGCCGCCGGAGAACATCCGCATCCTCACCGAGTTCGTGGACCGCTCCGAGCGGGAGACCGCCGCCGAGTGGGGGCCCGACAGGCTCGGCTGCCGCTCGCACGCGCAGATCCTCGTGCACCACCCCGAGCTCGACGGGCACGTGCGCCCGTCCGTGGCCTGGGGGCTCGTCGACGCCATCATGGGGCCGGACACCCGCTTCTCCCAGTTCGACTTCCGCGACCTGTGGGACGGGGCCGCCAGCGGGCCGATGCGCTGGCACCGGGACCGCCCCTGGCTGGCCCGGGCAGGGGACGATCCCAATCCCCGCTGGGACTGCAGCTATGTCTGCGCCATCCACTACCTGACCGACGTCGGCGAGGACCAGCCCTGTTTCGCGGTGGTGCCCAACACGCATCGCTGCGGGAACTTCGAGGAAGCGAAGGAGGAGCTGGGGGAGGGGTTCCGCATGGTGCCGGTGCGCGGGCCCGCGGGGACCGTCGTGCTCTACAACATCGGCATCCTGCACGCCCGCCAGCGCGGCGCCGGCCGCCGCCTGACGCAGCACAACTACTTCGGCCGCGAGCAGAGCCCGCCGCTGACCGACTGGGTGATGCTGCCCCGGCGCCTGACCGAGCACTCCGACCCGGAGGTGCGCGCCTTCTACAGCCAGTGGACGGAGGCGACCAGGGCGTTCGCCGCGGCCGAGTACTCGGACGAGTACTACAACGCCAACGTCATGGACAAGCCGACTTAGAAGCGGAACCCGGCCCCCGGGGACCTGGCTGCGGGGGATCGATGGGCAAAGGAGCCCGCAACGGCAGGAACGAATCCGGGGAACTCGATGCAGGACAGGACCCGGGACTCCTGGACCGGGCGGCAGAAGCTCGATGCGGGGAAGGGGCCCGGGCGGCGGGAACGGTCTCCTGCGCCGGTCTTTTGCCTGACTTCAGCAGCTCCCGATCACGTAGAACAGCAGCGCCAGGCCCAACAGCAACAGGCACAGGTTGCAGGCGAGCCGGATCAGCCGGGTGAGCATGGCCGGGTGACAGCCTCGCCAGGGCACGCGGGTCGCAAGCGGCTCAGTCCCTGTCGGGGAACCGCAGGATCCGCTTGGCAGCCCCCCCCATGACGGAGTCGTGCTCCTCGTCGCCGACGACGAGGACCAGCTCCTTCAGCAGCCGCACCATCTTGTCGTACCCCGGCTCGACGCAGATCCAGGGGAAATCGCTGGCCCACATCAGCCGCCCCGGGAAGTGCCGCAGCAGCAGGCGGGCGTTGTCGGCGAAGTCCCGCCACGGCCACGGCTCGTTGCTGAACGCGTAGTGGCCGGAGAACATCATCGAGACGTTCTCGAATCGAGACAGGCGGTAGACGTTGTGCCACAGGAAGTAGATGTTGGGATTCTCGACGTGGGGGCGCCCGTGCTCGTCCCAGGAGAAGTTGCCGCTGCCCGGGCTGACGCCGAGGTGGTTGAACACCACCCGCACCTCGGGGAACGCCTCGACCAGGTAGCCGGCCGCGTAGATGTCGGCGTGCCCGAGGTAGAGCCACATCACGTAGTCGCGCTCGGCGGCGTGCTTCCAGATCCGGTAGGTCCCGCAGTCGCGCAGGTCCATCGGGGTCAGGGGGTCGCGCGGCCCCCCGAGGCCGCCGAGGCGGAAGCCGATGAACTGCCCGTCGCCGGCGACCCGGTCCATGTGCTCTTCCGGCTCGCCGCAGTCCCCGGGAATCAGGCCGATCCCCCGGAAGCGGTCGGGGTACGTGTCGACGCAGTGGCGGACGTAGTTGTGGTGCTCCGGCTCGGCGCCTCCCATCTGGGTCAGCACCGCCTGGTCGATGCCGTTGGCCTCCATCTCCCCGAGCAGCTTCTCGGCGGTCTCCTCGCGGTCGGCGGGATAGGCGTCGGAGGCTTCGCGCGGGAACTCCGCGGACCGTTTGGCGAACACGTGCAGGTGGCAGTCGATCCTCACCATCGCTTCCTCCTCATTCCAGTCCGAACAGCCGCCGGCGCTCCGGCGTCTTCAGCCTGTCCGCGAGCGCGGCGAACTCACCCGGGGCCGCCTGCCCCGCGGCGCGCTCGCACCAGCCCATGATGATCGACTTGCGCGGCTCGGCGGTGGTGTTGTCCATGGCGGTGTGCATCCCGCGGTTGTCGAAGAGAACGGCGGTGCCCGCCCCGCCCGGGAAAGTGACGTGCCCGGGCATGGCGTCGTTGCGCTCCGGGCGGTACCAGGTCCCCGGGTCGGCGAGGTGGCTGCCCGGCACGTAGGCGAACTCCCCTCCCCCGGCGGGCACGTCGTTGACGTAGAGCTGCATCTTCACCCTGCGGACCCCGTCGTCGGCCCGGTCGGGGTGCCAGCCGGTGTAGCTGACCGGCCAGCAGGGAACGGTGCGCACCTGGGGGGTGCCGGAGACCACCGGGTCGCCGCCGCAGAACTCCGCCGCCAGGGGGTACCAGCCCGGGTGGTCCATCAGGTCGATGAAGGCATCGTCCCTGGTGAACGGATCCGGCACGTCGTACCACGTCGGGGCCGCCTCCCCCCGTTCGATCGCCTCGACCCATTCTTCGCGGCAGGCGTCGGCCCAGTGGTCGAAGGCCGACTGCAGCCGTTGCAGCCGGCCGCCCGCAATCGCCCCGTCGATGCGGACGTACCCCTCCTTTTCCCACTGCTTTCGCTGTTCCTCGGTCACCCCTGACATTTCGTGTCGATCTCCTTTTCGCGGCTCGACGTTCCCTACCGGGGCGGGAGATATAGGTCTATTTTCCCGGCAGCGGCAAGGATGCAGCCGCCCTCCGAACCCGCCGCGCACCGACCCCTCGCCGTTCCCGCCAACTCCGGCGACATTCCCCGGGACCACCCATGGCGATCCGAACCCACGACTGCAAACCGACCCTCGACGACGAGCAGGTCCTCGACTTCTGCCGCAAGGGATACCTCGTCCTCGAAGCGGTGGTCCCCGGCGGCGTCAACGAGAGGTCCTGCGAGCTGATGGACCGCGTCGCCCGCGAGGGCCTGCCGCACGAGACCATCCTCGAGCAGGACTGGTTCGTCGACGGCGTCCTCCTCAACCCGGCCGCGGCCGGCGCCGTGCGCTCCCTGCTCGGACGCAACTTCCGCATCACCATGCCGTTCCTGCACAACCACCGCACCGAGGAGGCGAACCCGCAACCCCAGGGCTGGCACCGCGACGGCGGCTCCAAGCACACCCCCCACGAGCTCGACTCCCTGCAGGTGTTCTACTACCCCCAGGACGTCCCCGGGGAGCTGGGACCGACCGAAATCCTGCCCGGGTCGCACCTCCTCTACGCCGCCAGCCAGTTCATGCAGCACTACCGCAGCTTTCGCGGCGCCGTTTCCACCGCGGCCCCCGCGGGCAGCATCTTCCTGACCGCCTACAACGTCTGGCACCGCCGCTCGGCCTCTACCGCCTCCGGGGCGCGCAACCTGCTGAAGTACTGGTACGTCCGCACCTGCCCGCCGCGGCGCGACTGGATCGTGCAGCCCGACTTCCCGCTGATGCACGCTTACCACCCGCCCGACGACTGGTGCGACCACCGCGAGTTCCACCGCGCCCGCGACGACCACGCCGGCATGTTCTTCTGGCTGTGCGGGGAATACGACCGCTACCTCGCCGAAAGGAACAACCTGCCGGTCTACTACCTCGAGAGCGACAAGCCGTGCAGCTACTGCGGCGGAGTCGTGAGATAGCCTGTTTCGATTGACCGGCCTCTGCGGAGGCCTTCCGACGACCATCGGCACAGGCGAGGCCGGGTTTCCCGGTCCCGCCCCGGACATCGCACAGGAGGAACCCTTGGCGACCTTCACCAGCGCGAAACGAACCGAACCGCC
>JAPOZF010000042.1 GCA_026706165.1 Gemmatimonadota bacterium | reverse complement strand
ATGGAAAAAGGGACGGGCATAACCTTCGACGACGTTGCCGGGATCGACGAGGCCAAGGAAGAGCTGGAGGAGGTTGTCGAGTTCCTGAAGACTCCGGAGCGGTTTCAGGCCCTGGGAGGCCGCATACCCCGCGGGGTGCTGCTCGTCGGGCCTCCAGGCACGGGAAAAACCCTTCTGGCAAAGGCCGTGGCCGGGCAGGCCGAGGTACCGTTTTTCTCGATCAGCGGTTCGGATTTCGTCGAGATGTTCGTGGGTGTCGGGGCGGCGCGCGTTCGCGATCTTTTCGAGCAGGCGAAAAAACACGCCCCTGCGATCATCTTCATCGACGAGCTCGATGCGCTGGGCAAGGCGAGGGGAGTCGGTTCATTCGGAGGCCACGACGAGCGCGAACAGACCCTGAACCAGCTTCTGACCGAACTCGACGGGTTCGACACCAACGTGGGAATCATCCTGATGGCGGCGACCAACAGGCCGGAGATTCTCGACCCCGCCCTGCTGCGTCCGGGTCGCTTCGACCGGACCGTTACCGTCGACCGGCCCGACGTAAAGGGACGGACCGCCATTCTCGAGATTCATGCCCGGGCAGCCAAGCTCGCCGATGACGTCGACCTGAAAAAAGTTGCGATCCAGACACCGGGATTCGCCGGGGCCGACCTCGCCAACGTCGTCAACGAAGCGGCCCTGCTCGCCGCCCGGCGCGACAAGAAGAAGATCACCATGGATGAGCTGAGCGAGGCAGTGGAGCGAGCCGTCGCCGGCCTGGAGCGCAAGAGCCGCGTCCTGAACGAGAAGGAGCGCCGCATCGTCGCCTATCACGAGGCGGGTCACGCGATCGTTGGAGAAGTGCTCGAGGAGGCGAATCCCGTTCAGAAGATTTCCATAATCCCCAGGGGTGTGGGTGCCCTCGGATATACTCTGAACATGCCGACGGAAGACCGCTACCTCATGACGAGGGAAGAGTTGCTCGACACCACCTGTGCCCTGCTGGGGGGACGGGCGGCCGAGGATATCGTGTTCGGGGAAATTTCGACCGGGGCGGCGAACGATCTTCAGAAAGCGACCCAGATAGCCGAGAGCATGGTCAAGGAATACGGCATGAGCGACAAGCTCGGCCTCGTAGCCCATCGCGAGAGCCGGCAGCAGCCGTTTCTGGGGGTTCCCAACGGGGAGAAACTCTACAGCGAGGACACGGCAAGGCGGATCGACGGGGAGGTGGCGCGCATAATCGACGAGTCTTACGCCAGGGCGAAGGAGGTGCTCGTCGACCGTCGCGAGGTGCTGGAAAAGGTGGTGGAGGTGCTGTTCGAAAAGGAGATAATGGAGGGGGAAGAGTTGCGTCATCTGCTCAACGGGGAAGTAGTTGACCTGCTTCCCGATACCGCGGATGAAAAACAGGGGGATCCGGAAACCGGCCCGGATTCCTCAGGCAATGGAACGACCGGCGACCCGGCCGTCGGTGCCGGTCCCGTTGCAACCGACTCTCTCGCACCGACGCCTTCCGCTACGGACGACGGTGGCAGCAAAGAATAGTCGGCCCTGACAGCGAGAATGCCGCCCGGACGCTCCCCCTTCCCGAACTTGAGCCCTGAATCCGGGCTCGCACCCCGACCGGGAAGCGATCTGTCGACTTCTGCAAAGATATTATCCGGAGTTTGATTGTCAGCATCCATCCGCCGGATCCCGGCCCGGATGGTGTGCCCGACCCGGCAGCTTTCCCGCCTTCTACAGCTCGCCCGAACCCGCAGAGGTTCCGCTTTCAGCAGCCCGCCCCCGGTCTTCCGGCAGACCGGGTCGGGCGGCGTGAGGGGAAAGAGAGCCCGCACAAGGCAGTCGGCCCTCCCTTGCCAGCGACCAGGCCAGGCAGGCTGAGGTTCGTTTCCACGCACCACCACCTGCACACCCGTTCGCCGCTGCCGGACGCGAATGCAGTCCCCGGTCGCGGTTGCGGGTCCGGATCTTGAACCGAAGCATGGATAGCTCCGCGGCCGGCGACAACGGCTTCCTGGCACCGCTGCGAAACCGCGACTTCCTGCGCCTGCTCATCAGCAACGGCCTCTGGTGGCAGGCAATGGGGGTCGAGCAGGTCGTCATTGGATGGCTGGCGCTGGCTCTGACCGATTCAGCCTGGTGGGTGGCTTTGATCGGTTTTTTCCGATCGGCCCCGATGCCGCTGGCAGGGATATTCGGCCCGGTGATCGTCGAGCGATTTCAGCGGCGCCGGGTAATCGTAACCGGCCAGAGCGTCACTTTTCTCTCAATCGGCGCGGTGACGCTCCTGCACCTGCACGGAGCGCTGGCTTACTGGCATCTTGCGGCGGCGGCAATGGTTACCGGCACGGTCTGGTCCCTTGACTGGCCAACGCGCCGGTCGCTGTTCCCGGACCTGCTCGGAAAGAGCAGGGTGGTCGACGCGATGTTCCTCGACAACCTGCTTCAGAGCGTAACCCGGGTGTTGGGGCCGCTGTCGGCCGGGGCTGTCGTTGCCGTTATCGGCACCCGGGGGGCCCTGGCCGCCCTGACGGTATCGGCGGGCGTTTCGGTTCTCGTACTGGCCGGGATCCGGACGCGGTCGCGCTCCCCGCAGAGACCCGGGGGTCTGGCGGATTCGGCGAGACGCTGCCGCGATGGCCTCCGCTACGTCTTCGGCAACCGCACCATCCTCGGAGTGCTTCTGATCACGGTGGCCATGAACCTGTGGGCGTTTCCCTACATGGACCTGCTGCCGGTATTCGCCCGTGACATCCTCGGAACGGATGCCTTCGGGCTCGGCATGCTCGGGGCTGCCAGCGGTCTGGGAAACCTGGGGGGCATGCTCCTGATTTCCTGGCTGCGAAAGACCAGGAGCCTGTCCTGGATTTTCGCAACGGCGGCCATGGTCTCCTGCATGGGGCTCATCGGGTTTTCCCAGTCGGACTCGTTACCGGTGTCTCTTTCGATTCTGGTCGCTGTCGGCGTCGGTCATGCGGGGTTCAGCGTCATGCAGAGCACGATCATTCTCGTCGAGTCCTCCGACCTGATGCGGGCGCGGGCGATGGGGACCCTGGTGATCGCCATCGGATTCGGACCCATGGGGCGCATCCTGGCGGGGGGGATGGCCGAGAACTTCAGCGCCCCGGTCGCCGTAGGCTGCATGGCCGCGGCCGCCCTGTCGGCAATTGCCGGCGTCGCCTTCGGCCTGCGGGGATTCGTACAACGAAAAAATCCTGCACCGCGATCCAGTTGATTTGACCGGTCTCAGGAAGCCTGCCTATGGTTGGTCCCTTCTACCCTCGAATGGAGACCGCAGACCGTGTCACCGGCAATTGGAGCGCAGCTTTACACCCTCCGGGATTTCCTCCGGACCACGGACGACATCCGCGCAACCCTCAAAAAGGTCGGGGAGCTGGGATATACCGCGGTCCAGCTTTCAGGTCATGGCGCGGGAACCCCGCAGGAGATCGCCGGGTTTGCCGGGGAGGCGGGAGTCGCCATCGTCGCCACCCACATCAGCTACGACCGCATACGGGATGACGTCGAGGCGGTGGTCGCCGAACATCGGCTGTGGAACTGCCGGCACGTCGGCATCGGCGGCATGCCCGCGGACTACCGCAACGCCGGGGGCTTCGCCCGTTTCGCAGCGGAGGCCTCCCGGGTGGCGCGTCCCCTGATCGATGCCGGACTGACTTTCAGCTACCACAACCACAGCTTCGAGCTCGAGCGCTTCGGAGGCCGTACCGGGCTCGAGATACTCGCCGCTGAGAGCGACCCGGAGGTGTTCTCCTTCGAAGTGGACACCTACTGGATACAGCACGGAGGAGGGAACCCGGTTTCCTGGCTCCGGCGGCTTGACGGGCGCATGCACCTGGTCCACCTCAAGGACATGGCGATGAGCGGGTCCCGCCAGCTGTTCGCAGAGGTGGGCGAGGGCAATCTCGAATGGGGGCCGATCCTCGACGCGTGCAGGGAAGCCGGCATCGAGCATTTTCTGGTCGAGCAGGACCACTGTCAGGGCGACCCTTTCGAGAGCCTGGAGACCAGCCTGAAGAACCTGCGGGCCATGGGCCTTTCGTAAGGGCCCTGCAAATTCCCCGGCCCTCGCAAACCAACGGAAGGAACGGGAATTGGGACATCTGGAACGATTCGAACTGAAGGACAAAATGGCCGTGGTCACCGGTGCCGGCCGCGGTATAGGTCGCACCATCGCCCTCGATGCGGCGCGCTCCGGCGCGGACCTGGCGGTCGGCAGCCGCACTGTGACCGAGCTGGAAACACTGGCCGTCGAAATCGAAAAGATGGGGAGGAACTGCTTCTGCCACCGTCTCGACGTCGTTGACGTAGACTCGATACAGGCATTTTTCGACGCCGTGGCCGCCGAGGCAGGGCCTCTCGACGTGCTCGTCAACAACGCCGGTTACAACAAGCTCGGGAAGATCCTCGACTGCGACGAGGAGCTCTACGACCAGATCGTCGACGCCAATCTCAAGAACGTCTTTTTCTGCAGCCAGATCGCCGCCAGGGAGATGATCGCCGCGGGCAAAGGCGGCAGCATCGTCAACATATCTTCGCAGGCAGGCGTCGTGGGTGCTCCCGAGCGGGGTCCGTACAGCGGTGCGAAGGGAGGGGTGAACAACATGACGCGCACGATGGCAGCGGAGTGGGCGGAGTTCGGAATCCGCGTTAACGCGGTGGCACCCACGGTGACCCGTTCGCCCCTGGCCGAGGGAGCCCTGAAGTCGAGTGCGGCGTTTCGCGAAGCGGTGAGAACCAAGAATCTGCTGCGAGGAGATCTCGCCGAACCGGAGGAGATTTCAGCCCCGGTGATCTTCCTCGCTTCCGAAGCGGCCAGCATGGTGACAGGTCACACCCTGGTCGTCGATGGAGGCTGGACCATCGTGTAGTGCCGGCCGGTTCGGCGAGAACCGGTCAGGCTGAAGGGAATCGAGGCGGTTCAGACCAGGACGGGGAGGTTGGTGAACTCCAGGCAGGACTCGATCTCCC
>JAPOZF010000374.1 GCA_026706165.1 Gemmatimonadota bacterium | reverse complement strand
GCCCCGGCAAAGCGGAAAAACCACGCTCGCGCAGCAGCTCGCTTGCGAGCGTGCGTTCGTCAGCCTGGACGAGCACAACTACTACCAGAACGCCGGTGCCGATCCGGACGGTTTCGTCGCCAGCCTGCCGGAAGCGGTGACTCTGGACGAGGTTCAACGGGTGCCGGCGCTGCTCACAGCCATCAAACGCGCGGTGGATCAGGACCGGCGCCCCGGCCGCTTCCTGCTGTCCGGCTCGGCCAACCTGCTGCTGGTGCCGACCGTTACCGAATCCCTGGCGGGACGGATGGAAATGGCGCAGTTGCACCCGTTGACCGAATCGGAGAAGGAGCGCCGGCCCGGGCGGTTCCTCGGCGACCTGCTGAACGGCGCGCTCGCACCGGGAATCCGTCCCGGGACGGAGCCTGCCGGGCCGCCGCTGCCGGCGCGGCTGGTTGCCGGCGGCTATCCGGAGCCGCTGACCCGCGCGCCCGGCCGCGCCCGGCAATGGCACCGGCAGTACCTGCGCAGCATCATCGAGCGGGACGTGCAGGAGGTGGCGCGGGTAAGGGACGCCCGCGAGCTGGCCCGCGTGCTGGAGCTGCTGGCCCTGCGCACCTCCGAACTGCTGAACATACTCAACCTGGCCAGCATCCTCGGACTTCACCGGGAAACCGTGGATCACTACGTCGCCGTGCTCGAGCGGCTCTTCCTGGTGCGGCGCCTGCCCGCGTGGAATCGCAACCCGGCCAAACGGCTCGTCAAGGCGCCGAAGGTCCATCTGCTCGACAGCGGGCTGGCGGCGACCCTGGCCGGCCTGAGCGAGGCCGACTGGCTCCGCCGCCGGGAGCGCATGGGGCATCTGCTGGAGTCCTTCGTGGTGCAGCAGCTCATGGCCCAGGCCACCTGGACGGAACCGGATTTGCGGTTCTGGCACTACCGGGACAAGGACGGCGTGGAAGTCGACGTGGTCCTCACCCGGGGCAGCAGGACCTGGGGCGTCGAAGTCAAGGCCGGCGGCACCCTCGGCTCTGGAGACGGACAGGGCCTCCTGCGGCTGGCTGACCGCTGCGGGGAGGATTTCGAGTCCGGGGTGCTGCTCTACACCGGCCGCGACCGGCTTACCCTGGCCGGGGGGCGACTGCTCGCCGTGCCGCTGAGCGAGTTGTGGGAGCGGTAGGGGGGTGAATCCGTCCTGCATCCATCGGGGGCAACCGGTAAATCGAGCCGGAACGCCCTCATATGGATATTGACGGACTGGCAACAGCAGCGCGGATTCCGCGCCTTCTCCATTCAGGTCGCCTGTCCGATTCGGAAGGCGCCCCGCGGCTGGGGCCAACAGGCGGCCCCCCTTGCCGCAAAGCGCTTCATCCACCGGCCGCCTTAGCGGAGTCAACGCAATGAACGATGACGGACCGACCCCCCTGCGCCTGCTGACGATCACCGCCCACCCGCACGACGTGACCTACACCCTGGGAACATCGGCCCACCACGTCGAGCGCGGGGACAGCGTCACCGTGGTATCCCTGAGCGACGGCGTCACCACCCACGACGAGGAGCTCGAGGACGAGATGCGCAAACCCGCGGAAGAACGCCGCGCCGAGATCCTCGAGCGGCCGCGCGGCGAGCAGGCGGAGCGCAAGCGGGAGGAGCTGCAGCGGGTCTGCGCCCTGTTCGGGATCGAGGACGCCCGCGTCCTGCCGTTCGCCGACCACCCCCTCGATTCGTCGCCGCAGCTGATCGAGGAACTGACCGACATCTTCTACGAGATCCGCCCCCACATCGTCATCACCCACGCCCCGTACAACTACCCCCACAGGAACATGTTCAGCCTGTGGGACGGCGACCACCCGCTCGCGGGCCAGCTCGTCCAGCAGGCGATGGCGCGCGCCGCCCAGCCCGACAGGCGCCGGGAGCGCTCACTGCACCAGGTGGCCCAGGTCTACTACATCGGGGTCGAGTTCGGCTGGACGGACATCGACCTGTTCGTCGACATCTCCGACCAGGTGGCGCGGCGGATCGAGGCCGAGGCCCTGTACGAAACCCAGGGGCACGGCCCGCAGTTCTCGCGCAAGCGGATCGAGTCGTTCGCCGGGTACCACGGCTGGTTCGGGCGCACGGGGTACGCCGAGCCGTTCATCAGGCAGAGCGGGCAGACCAGCGATTACCTGACCGTCACCGACAACGATCTCAGGAGGGCGCAGCGGACCGGCAGGGAGAACCTCGACCAGATGGGGCAGTTCGCCAGCGCCGGGTCGTAGGAGCTACCGGGTTGGAGGATCCTGTTTCAGGAGGGGGGCAACCGATGTCATACGGCGTCCCCCCAGCCAAGGGGAGAATCAAGCGGCTCGTAATTTTTCAGCCGGCAGCTCTAGGGCAAGATCCTCATCTCCCGTTTTGACAACGATCCGGAACAGCTGACGTCCTCCTACTCCGATTCGTCCTCTATCTTCGACGACAGTCCCGGTCACGGTCCGATTTCCAAAGCTGAGTCGGACCTTGTCTCCGATACCGAAACTGGATCGCTTGTTCTGTGATTTCGCAGCCATGATTGTCCTGCTCCTACCAGGGAACTGAACCAGTTACACCAGCAAGATATTTCGCCATCACACGGTCGAAATCAGTCGCAAGTGCATTACACCCGCTTCTGAACCTACGGATTTCCTGAAGCCTCAGATTCGCCCGTCCTCCCAATTTGGTAGCGAAATCGTGATGGGCGATCGCGTTTCGCCAGTCGTTGAGTTCATCAAGACGCTTCTGCCGGTCCTTGTTTGTTTGACGGATTCGGTTGACCTCCCTCCAAAAGTCAAGCCCGAATCTGTTGAAGTCCGCACCGAGGTTGCTCGGGGTCGGGTTGCCTTTGTCGAGCTTTCGATGAAGCAGAAACTCAGCGCTCAGCACGACCTGAAGAGAAGCTGGTTGGATGATTTGCAGCAAGTGGTCGACGCACTCGGAGTGTAGGTCTCGGCAGAACCCTTGGAACTGAGAGGAGAGCAGCACCGCGTACGCGTGATTCACCTGTTGAGTTGCGTACCTCCGTCCCCTGCCGCTACCGCCGATGGCAGTGTGAGCTGTTTCTATTTCGTCCAACTCGCTTGTGCGCTCGGTCTTCCACTTCTGCAACGAACGTGATGGCACCCTGTTTCTCTCTCCCTGCCTGATCGACTGGGGGATTCTTCGATTTATCTCGGCCCCATTATTTGCACGTTTACCGGTTCTTTGTCTCGGTCTTGCCAGGATACTCCACGCACCTGGTGTGTTCCGAATAGCTGTTCGAGCACCCCATCATGTGCCTGCTTCCAACGTTCCTTCGCACCGGGGGGCGTCTCGTCCCACACCCTGACGTAGAAAATGCACGAGTAGGTCCTGACCTGTGATGCCTTTCCCTTCTCGTACAGGGTCCGCATGAAATTGCGCATTTCCTCGTCCGTCAGGGGGGTCCCGTAAGGGATGGTGTCCAACGCAAGAGTTTTTGCTTCCTCGGCGTAAGGCGCCCCGCCGTCGTCCGCGGCAGATCCTTCGGGGATCGGAAGCCTCTGCACTTCCATGTGGTCCTCGCGAATAACGATGTCAAACAGGTAGTACGGCTTCTCCCGCCAGTTGGCCTTGGTGATCGGGTTGGTCTCCTCGATCAGTTGGTACCAGCACGGGGGTGTGATTCCCTTTCCGATGATCCGGATTCTGTTGTCGAGGGAGTCAATTTCGCCCTGCAGCACGCTGTTCCTGTCTCTGAGCTTCTGGTTTTCGGTGGTCAGCGTCTCGATTTCGCGCTCTGCGTCCGCCAGTGCTTTTTCTCGCTCCGCCAAGGCGCGATTCACCTCCCGGAGCTTTTTGTTTGCCTCGTCAAGCAGCTTGCCGGTTTCCCCTTCTCTGTCCTCCAGTGTTCGTATTCGTTCCTGAAGCTTTTTCTTCTGCTTTTCCAGCTCCTCGATCTGCTCCTCGAGTCGCTTGATTTCCCCCCGGATATCGTCAGGATGTCTCAACGCCTCCTCCACCTCTCCGGGAGTGGCCTTCGCCATGATCTCCTTCCAGGGGTCGATCTTTTTGCCCCAGTAGCGGTTCACGCCCATGAGGGCGAGCAGCATCAGGAACACCAGCAGGATGAATATTTCGGCGATGGTAAGCCCAAGGACCGCACCTCGCCTGTACCCCTCCTCCGTTTCCACGGACGTATCCTGACTGCCTACCGAAAGATGCGGTCGATCAGGCTCTTGGTGCTTTCGCCGCCCTTGGCTTCGTCGAAGGCCGCGATGGCCTTCTTCAGCACTTCGGCGAGCCTGATCCCTTCGTCCTGCAGCGTATTCTGCACTCCATTCAGGCTCGTATTGATCCGCTGAATCTCCTGTTCGGTGGCCTTCAGATTCTCCGTGTACCTGCCAGCTGTCGTCGTGAATTCCGCGATTTTGGCGATGGCCTCCGTGAGTATTGCCTGACCTTCGAACTTCTGGCCCGCAGCTTCGGCAAGTTCCTGGAGCTTCTTGACGGTAACATCGAGGGCCTCTTCATGTTGCTTGCCTACGCCAGCGATTCCGGCGAGCTGATCCGTCACTGCCCTGGCGTTGGCCTCCAAACCCGAGATCGCCTTGCTCGCGCTGGCGACATCGGCCAAGTGCTCAATCGCCATGCTGGCCTTGCGGACCCCGTCAGGCAGGAGGGTGAGTTCCGCGTTCGTGTGCTGTGCTTCCTGCCCCAGACTCGCGAGTGCTTGGTTGGTTTGTATCAATTGCTGCAAGGCCTCAACCGCCTGTTGTTGGACTCCCATCCACTCCTCCGCCTGCCGGTTGAACATTTCTCGTACTTCGACCGCAAACTGCTCTCGCTGTGCTTGGTGATTCCTCTCCGCGTCGGTGGCCTCAGCCAGGGAGTTCAGCCCTTCGGTTACGGCCCTCGAGCTTTCCGTGAACGCCTCGGAACTCGCCTTGGCCTGGGTGCCGATGGCCGCCAGGTTTTCGGCCGTCTCTCCGCTCCAGCCCCGGATGCGCTCGCTGCTTTCGTCCCTGTTCTTCACTTGGGTTTCGAGTCTGTCCAGAGA
>JAPOZF010000360.1 GCA_026706165.1 Gemmatimonadota bacterium | reverse complement strand
GCCAGCTGCGGCCAGCGGCTGGCCGGCCTCTACCTGTTCGGGGACTTCGGCAGCCGCAAGGTCTGGGCCCTGCGACCGGACGGGGAGGCCTGGAGAAGCGAGCTGCTGGCGGTGGCCGACAACTACCTCCTCGCCTTCGGGCGGGACGCAGGGAACGAGTTCTACGTGCTGGCGCGCAACGCCGTGTACCGGCTCGAGTCCGCGGCGGGGCGGGAGCTGCCCCCGCCGCGGCTGTCGGAGACCGGGGTCTTCTCCAGCATGACCACCCGGGAGCCGGCCGCCGGGGTGCGGCCGTACGAGGTCAACGCCCCGCTCTGGTCCGACGGCGCCGGCAAGAAGCGCTACCTCGTGCTGCCGGAGGACGGCCGTATCCGCTACCGCAGCGACGGCGCCTGGGAACTTCCGGACGGGACCGTGCTGGTCAAGAGCTTCTACGTCGGAGAGCGGATCGCCGAGACGCGGCTGCTGATCAAGCGGTCCGGGTACCCGGGTTGGGACGGGTACTCCTACAGGTGGAACGAGGACAGGAACGAGGCCTTTCTGCTCGAGGTGGCCGGGACCGTGGAGTACCCGGTACCCTCGCCGGAAGGGGGCCGCACCCACAGCCACTACTTTCCGTCGCGCGGCCAGTGCGGAGACTGCCACACCCCCGCGTCAGGGTACGTGCTGGGCCTGCGCACCGGGCAGATGAACCGCGACGGCCTGATCGAGAGCTGGGAGCGGGAGGGGCTGTTCGCCGGCGAGCTGCCGCCACCCGGGACCTGGGCGAAGTGGCCGGAGCCGGCCGACGAGAGCCTCCCCCTGGTGCCGCGGGCCCGCGCCTACCTCGCCGCCAACTGCGCCAACTGCCATCGCCCGGAGCACGGCAGCCGGGCGCTGTTCGACCTGCGCTTCGACACGCCGCTGAAGGAGACGGGGATCCTCGAGAGCGCCCGCCTCGGTAACCTCGGGATACAGGAGGCGCGGATCGTCGAGCGGGGGGAGCCGCTGCGTTCCCTGCTGTACGTGCGCATGCTCGAAACCGGAAGGTGGCGCATGCCGCCGCTGGCGACCGCCCTGGTCGACACGCAGGGGGCGGGGCTGGTCGGCCGCTGGATCGAGCGCCTCGGGGACCCGACCGCGGTCGAGGTTGCAATGGGAGAGCTGGGGCTTCCGCGGGAGTCCGCGCTGCTGCCGCCGTATCCCAACCCGGCCAACGCAACCCTGTCGATCCCGTTCGCCCTCGCTGCTTCCGGGGAGGTTCGGCTGGAGCTGTTCAACCTGGCGGGCCAGCGGGTGGAGACGCTGTGGGAGGGGATGAGGCCGGCGGGACGCCACCTGCTGCGCTGGGACAGCGGGGGCCGCGCGAGCGGGGTCTACGTCGTCCGCCTGTCGGCCGGGGGCCGCATGCAGTCGCGCAAGGTGATGCTGCTCCGCTGAGCGCCAGGCCCGGGGAGAGTCGCGGCGCCGCCCGAGCCGGAACGCCCGGAGCGCCGGAAAGCCCCGGGGGCCCGTCATGCACCCCGGGCGCGGGCTACCGGAGCGAAGCCACACTCCGGCCGGGGGGCGGAAACCGGTCCTCAGCCCCGGCGGGCGAGCAGCTCCCGCACCTTCTCCTCGTCCTCGGGGTTGGTGACCCCGATCCAGTCCTCCTCCGAGACAAACACGTCCATCACCAGCTTTCCCGATGAAACGAGCCCGTCGATCTCGGTCGGCAGCAGGCACTCCGCCGCCGGATCGCCGGCGTGCTCCGCCTTGAAGGAGGCGAGCACCTCCCCGAGCAGGCCGAGCACCGGCGGGTGGAATCCGAACAGGTTGACGTTGCAGATGGTGTCCGGCGTCAGGCCCCGGGAAGCCATGTTGCCGCGGTCGAGGTCGAACAGCTCGGCGGCCGACTTCAGGGTTCCGTCCTCGTTGAGCTCGAACACCCCCCGGTTCACCGTCCCCTCCTCGGGCAGCATCTTCCCCAGCGGGAACCCCACGGTGGCGGCGTTTCCCGACCTCGCCAAGTGATCGGCGAGGAGCCCGAACGCCTGCTCCCCGCAGATGTCGTCGCCGTTGCAGACCACGAACGGACCGCCGACGGATTCCCGCGCGGCGCAGACCGCGTCGACGGTGCCCCACGGCTTCCTGCGGACCTCGGGGTCGAACTCCTGCAGGGCGTACTCGACAGCGACGTCCCGGTAGCGCGAGCCGTACACCTCCTGAAACGGGGTGCGCGTCGCCTCGCTGACGACGAACACGATCCGGGAGATACCGGCCCTCAGCGCCTGTTCGAGAATGAACTCGACGAGCCTTTCCCCGTTGGGGCCGACCCTGGCGAACCCCTTGATGCGGCCGCCGAAACGGCGCGAAAGGCCCGCGACCATGCAGACAAGTGTGACCTCGGACATGCGTAGAAACCGTCAGGTGACAGGGGGTGAAGCAGTTGCGGCAGGGGATTCGTCCAACATAGGCGCTGTCCCGGTGCGCGCAAACCTCGGGGTGACGGATCGTCCCCATGGTTGACTCACCTGCCCGCCCTCGCGGTTCCGCACAAAATCCGGCACCGCTCTCCCAGGTACTGTCGGGCGGTCAGCGCGGTATTTCAGTATCGTCCCCCGCACCGCCCCGAAGCTCCTGTCCAGACAAACAACCCCCTGGAGAACGCCATGCCGCGGCTGCGCCCCCTGCCCTTCGTCTTCCCTCCCTTCGACTTCCTCGAGGACGAACGCGTCCAGGACGAGCTGATCGCCGGCGGGGTCGGCGACCTCATGCTCGTCTGGGCCCACCTCTACGACGAGCGCCCCCACCCGGAGGCAAAGCCCCACCGCCGCCGAACCGATGGGCGGTTCGTCCGCGACTACTTCGTCGCGCTCCGCCGCGGGCGCCTGGTCCCGGCCGCCTTCCGCGCAACCCCCGAGCTCTACGAAGGGATCGGCTGCACGCCCCCGGAGCTGCCGCCCGGGATGGAGGAGAAGTCCGAACGCCTAGGGGCCATGATCGAGCAGCTGTCGGCCAGGGGAGTGCGGGTCTGCGTGTTCGGCTACCTCGGCGACGGCCCGGACGGACCGGCGACCTGGCCCTCCGAGGAGTCGCGGCGCGCCCACCGCTGGGAGTACGCCGAGGCCCGCGTCGCGACTTCCTCCTGCACTTCCCGTCGCTGGCCGGCTTCGTCACCGACGGCCCCGGCTTCGGGTACGAAATCACCCCCGGCTTCACCGGCGGCGGCCCGCTGACCTTCGCCCCGCTGCCCACCGGAGAGGAGGCGGAGGCCCTCGCCGCCGAGATCGGGGCCGACCTGGCCGCCATGGAGGCTGCGTCCGGGCGGCTGCGGGACTGCCTGCGCGGCCTCACCCCGGAGAAGGTCGACCTGTTCCTCGACAGCCAGGCCGGGCTCTTCGATGCCGTCGACCTGTTCATGGTGGACGACGCCGTCGTCGACCTGCTGCGCTTCAAGACCCTGGCGACCGAGCGCGAGGTCGGGGCGATGAACCGGGCCGTCAAGGCGGCCGACCCCCGGCTCGAGTACGGCATCTGCCCCCGCCTGCCCTGCTTCGCCCCTTTCCAAGGCTGCAACTTCCGCCGCCTCAACCGGTTCTGCGACTACAACCAGACCAAGCACTACCTCTGGACCGGGGGCCGCGACGGCTTCCGCGGGACCCTCGAGCGCTACCGGAACACCCTGCGGGAGTGGAACCCCGCCCTCGGCGACGACAGGATCGAGGCGCTGATCTGCCGCCTCCTCGGGGTCGAGCTGCCCGCCGACTACCGCATCGCCGACTTCGACCGCCCGGCTCCCTGGAGCTTTTTCGAGAAGGTGGTGTACCGCGAGTCGCGCAAGATGCTGTTCCGCATCGGCGACCCGGAGCGGATCTCCCCGTTCGTCGGGCTCGAGCACGGGGGCAGTCCCTGGATGACGGCCGAGGAGCTCGACTTCCTCTTCCGGGCGATGGCCGAGGCCGGGCTGACGCGCTTCACCTACTACTGCCTGAATGACGTCACCGACGAGATCTGGGAGGTGATGACGCGGTACACCGCGGACTGACGGGCCTGCGCCCACTCAGTCGAATCTGGTATGGATAGGCGGACCGCTGATCTGCTGCTGGACCGCGTCGAGGGGCTCGTTGAGAAGAGCGGCCGCACGCACCGGTGAGATCAGCTCTTCGCCGATGGCGCGCCAGACAAGCCGCTCAAAGCGCCGGGGCTTCTCGAATTCCCCGAATCCTTGATCGGAGCCGATCGGTTCTGGTTCCGTCTTGCGCCAAGAGCGGGCGAAGGATCTGAAGGCGCGCTCGACGGCGGAAGGACGCAGGATGCCGACTTGACCGAGGCGGACCAACATTGCGGCCGCTGAGACGCCGTAGGTGTGCTTGAGGCGGATGATCTCGTAGTAGGTGACGCGGTGACGGTTTGCTCCGACTTCCTCGAGGAGATGTTTGCGTGGGACGAGGAAGGCGCCTGCGAAGCGGTTCATTGCCGCCTCCAGCTTGATGGCGGGGTTTCCGGTGGAACGGATAATTCTGTGTGCGAGTTCGTGGGCAAGGGTGAGGCGTTTGCGCTCCACGGTCGTCCACTTCGATACCGCTACTGCATCGGCGACCACCCTTCCGTCTCGCATGGCGCGGCACGCCAAACCGCTGATGCGCTCAGGGAGGTCTCCTTCGATCACCTTTACACCCTTCTCCTCAAGGAGGGCGCACAGGCTGGGCACTGGATCGTTGCCAAGGTCCCACGCGTTGCGGATCTCATCGGCCCTCGTGTCGATCTCTTCTTCGGTGGCGACGCTGTCGTAGCGGCGGTCCTCGAACGAGTCGCCCGGAGGGGGTACTTCGAGAACCTCCTCGATGGTCAGATACCGCTCGAGGTTGTCGATCAGGACGGCTTCTGCCTTCGCGCGGTCGCTCGACGAAGTGCTGGAATGCTTGCGGAACTCAAGGCCGTCGACTGCCTCGACTTGGGCGCTCATCAGGAAGTCCAGCGACACGCCAAGCGCCTTGCCGAGTCCAACCAGAACCGACGAAGAGGGCATCATCTTGCCTGCCTCGTACTTGCTGTTGG
>JAPOZF010000578.1 GCA_026706165.1 Gemmatimonadota bacterium | reverse complement strand
GTCTCCATGCGTGGTTACAGAGACGCCGTCAGAGACGTTAGTCGCTGACCAGCCCACCGCGGTTCCCCCCCGCAAATGGGACTCGTACAGCCCGAAGCCGATCTCCTGGCTGATCATCGCCACCCGCAGGTTGCTCCTGCGCCCCGGCTTGCCGGTCTCGATGGCCTCGACCAGGTCGCGAATGATGTGCACGGTGCCGCTGCGGGGTTGCGCCTGCTCGACAGGCACGGCATCGAGCCCATCGGACACGGAATCCCGGCGCCTCAACTGTACCGCTTCCCCCTCGTTGACGACGCGGATGCTCCCTTCGCTGCAGACCAGTTCGATCTCCCGGCCGATTCCGGTCCGCGCCACGTGCGCGAAGGTCCCGTTGTCGAACTCGATCAGCGCCGAAAGCAGGGGTGTGTCGTTGATGAATTTCATGCCCGCGGTGTCGTCCTCGGCCGGGTTGAGCTGGGAAATCCTCCCCTGGACGGACACCGGCTCCGGGTCGCCGAGCAGGTACAGGAGCAGGTCGATGAAGTGCCCCTCGAGCGCCTTTCCCTCGAACCCCAGCACCGCCCGGACCTCCCCCAGGTCGCCACTTTCGGCGATGGTCCGCGCCTGTTCGTACGCCGCCCAGTGGCGGTAGATGCAGCCGTACTCCAGGTGCGCGCCGTTGCGCTCGAAGGCTTCTCTTATCGCGTCGGTTTCGGTCAAGGTCATGCAGAGGGGCTTTTCCGCGTACACCCCGGCCACGCCGTGTTCGGCCGCGAAAATCAACTGTTCGGCATGCTGCTCCGGGCGCGTGGCAACGCTCACTATATCGAGATTCTCCCGCTCTATCATCTCGCGGAAATCCCCGTAGGCCCTGACGTTCCAGCGTTCGACGAAAGCCCGCAGGCGCGCCGCGTCGATATCGCAGGCGGCGACGACCTGCGTCTCCTCTACAGCCGCGTAGCCGGCGGCATGCGAATAAGGCAGTTCCAGCCCGCTCCGGTTCGGACGCTCTTTCCTTCTGGCTATCTGCTCGTCTTCGATGGTGTTGGCCATGCGGCCGCAGCCGATGATGCCGACGCGAAACATGCCGGTCTCCTATTGCATCGGGGAAAACGGGGCGGGGTAGAGGATCTTGTTCTCCTGCCTCACCGGTTTGACCGGGGTTTCCGGTGGCCAGGTACCCTGCTCCCGGGCCTGCTCGCGCACGCGCCGGCGTTCCTCGAAGCTCCCGTAAGCCCACATGTGGACGAAGTTGTCGAGTCCGCCGCTGTCCGTATACCAGCAGCCGGCCAGGGGCGAGAGCTTCTCGCGCTCCTCGATCTGTTCCCCCCAGGCCTCCAGCACCCCGGGAAGTGCCTCTGCCGGGAAGGTATACAGCCGCATCTCGTACAGGGGACCGATACGCCGTTCGCCGAGAGGGGTCATGAACGGCGCCGGCCGGTAGATCCGGGACACCATATCGACGATCAGTTCGCCCGAATCGGGAGGCCATGCGGGGTCGGGGCCGGCCTCGGCCCGCTTGCGGATCTCCGCCCTCTGCTCGAGGTCCTCGTATGGCCAGAGGGCAACCATCTGGTTGAGCGGACCCACTTCGGTGTACCAATGGCCGCCGAGCCTGGAGAACTCCTGGCGGCGGGGGAGCTTCTCCCCGAAGCGCTTCCAGTATTCCTGCAGGGCATGCGTTCTGAGATTGTAGGTGCGTATTTCGCAGATCATCACAGTGCTCCTTGTCCGTTCACTTGCGCATGCCGAAACCGCCGTCCACGACGGGGGTGCGGCGGTGTCGGATCAAGATCGGCTTCACCTCGATTCGAAAAAACCCTCCATAACGTAGCCGAGGTACCGGTGCTCTGCGACGGCTGCCCCGATCGCAGCATCGGGAGGAATCGGGATGCGGGCTCTTTTTCGACCTGGGCCCTTTACAGTGCTGGAGTTGAGGAACCGGGACGACTGGTAGAGACGCTCGAGGATGCTCAGGTAGGTCTCGAAATGCTCCAGCTCCGGGAGCGGCCGGCCGGCCGTGAAACAACCCGGGCACCAGGTGTCGACCTCCCCGACGGCGAAGATCCCGGGCGGTATGCGGTGATCCCGCAACTGGGATTTCCTGGCGTAGTCGGGAATGGGGCGATCGTCCGTTACCGGGGGTGACATTCTGCTCGCTCGAAGGAGTGCTTCGGCCGGGGCGGCAAAGGTCCCGACGATCTCCGTCAAGCTGCCCAGGTGGACGGCGGCGAGGTCGTCGCGGACACGCGGCATCGCCTCGAGCCTGGCCTCGACGAGCACCGGATCGATTTCCAGCGGCGCATCCCGGACTCCCATCAGGATCAGCTCCGAGTACACCCCGGAGAGCAGCACGGAGTTCGGAAAGACCTCGACGAAGGTCCGCACCATCGACAACACCGTTTCCCCCGGGACCTGGTAGGCCGGCAGCCACAGGGTGAAATAGCCCCCCGGCTTCAGGCGGGAGCGCACTGTTTCGAAGAACTCGCGCGAGTAGAGCGAGGCCACCCCGGCGTGAGCTATCGGCGGCGGCTCCAGGGTTACCAGGTCGTAGGCCGCCGGGGGCTGCATGCGCAGGTGATGGCGCCCGTCGTTGACGAAGACGGAGACTTTCGGGTTCTCCAGCACGTTCCCGTTGGTGGCGGAGAAATGGCCGGCGTGGTCGAGGATATGCTCGGAGAGCTCGGCCACTTCCAGGCGGCGGACCGATTCGTGCAGGGCCGCGGCGTGCGCCGTGTTGCCCACGCCGAAAGCGATCACGAGCACGCTTTCCGGGGCCTCCTGCGACAGGAGCGGGACGTGGGCGAAGGCCCGCATGTAGCGCTGTCCCTTCCAACTGGTCGCCGACATGAAGTAGCCGTTCGTCAGCAGGCGCCGCCCCTCGCTCGGGTGCTCGGTGACGGCGATCGTTTCGGTGATGCCCTCGCTGACTGCGAGCCGTTTCTCGCCCGGAGACATCGGCTTGAGACTCCTGGCGATCACGTGATCCGGCGGCAGACCCGTCCACAGGGCCAGGGCCCCTCCCAACAGGACGGCCGCGGAGACGAATGCAACCGTTGCCGGGCGCGTCCTGCGGCTCCACGGGCTTGCAGGGCGGGCGGCCAGGTACAGGGGGACGGTCGCCAACCCGGCGGCGCCGACCAACAAGGTCACACTCTCCTGCATTCCGAATGCCGGCAGGAGGAAAAATCCCGTGCCCAGGGATCCCAGAACCGCACCGATGGTGTTTGCCAGGTAGAGGAGACCGGCGTACCGGCCCACGAACCCGGCGGCGCGCTGGATGACGGCGTTGGCAAGAGGAAAGGCGAACCCCATGAAGAAGGCGGGAACCGCCACCTCCCTCAGCACCGGCTGCAGGTTGATCCACACCTCGACGGCCGATCTCTTCATCCCCGAGGAAGCGAGAAAGCTCCCCGCGCCTGCGTTGCCCGCAGTCACGAGCCGTTCGGTGCCGGCGCCGGCGACACCCAGCAACGCGGAAACCCCGAACAGCGCCTGCGCAGCGATGAACAATGGAAGCGGGTTGCCCATCCTGCGGTTCAGGAACCCGCCGGTCATGGAACCCAGCCAGATTCCGACGAGAATCACCGTGAGAAGCAACGAGTACACCGAGCGAAAGCTCCCGACGGTGTGGGCGATGTGACGGAACCAGACGATCTCCATGCCCATGGCGGCAAACCCGGACAACAGCAGTGCGAGCCCGCTCAGACCGACGATGGCCGGGCCGGCTTTCAACTCCTCCCCTTGGACCCCTGCCTCCTCCCGGTGAACCTCCCTGGCGGCCGGCGCGTGTTCGGCGCCTTTTCGGGCACGGGTCGATGCGAGGTGAAGGGCCCCGGCCGCGGCAATGAGATTGCAGCCGGCGGCGATGACCTGGGAACCGCCCAACCCCGCCCCTGGGATGAATAGGAAGTCGGTCAGGAAAGCCCCGGCAGCCGCTCCCGCGGTGTTGATCCCGTAGAGCGCCCCGATCTTCCATCCGGCCACGGCCACGTCGCGCTGAATCAGGTATCGAATCAGCAAGGTCAGGGTCGCCCCCATCACCAGGGTTATCGGGGCCAGCGCGAGGAAGGCGATGCCGTAGCGCGCCAGGTGGGACCACGCAGAGAGGAAATACCAGCCGTTGGGACCTGGGACGTAGGTGGAAACCGCGGCCGAAAGCCATCCCAGGCGGGGAAGGACCAGGGCGATCACCAGACCCATTCCGCCGATTGCCAGCTCGCAGTATCCGAAGGCCCTGAGGAGCGAAGAGGGAGCGAAGGCGTAGCGTCTGTCCGCCCAGATATCGGCGAGGTAGCTGCCGAGCCCGAGCCCGCACATGAAAACGGCGATCACGAGCGAGGCTGAGTAGACGGTATTGCCGAATACGTTCCCGAACTGCCGGACCCAGATGACCTGGTAGATCAGGCCGGCTCCCCCGGAGAAGAAGAACAGCAGATACACCAATCCGGTCATGACGAAAACCCCGCCCGGGGGATTCCGGAATCGGAGCGATTCGGTGGACCCCCGCTCACGCGTCGCAACTCACTGCCTTCGACAAGGAACAGACGACCGCCCCGTGTCGAAGTGGCCGGTGAACAGACTGCCGTGCCGGTCGCTGCCGAGAGGCGGAGCGACCCGGCAGCCGCGAGTTGACGAGCGGAGAGCATGGACTTAGTCTATAGCTTAGCTAAGATAGAGGTGTCCACAGCCACGTTGTCAGGGAGGTCAGGCAAATGTTACAGGTCAACATGCACGAGGCGAAAACGAACCTCTCGAAGTTGATCCGTCGGGTGTTGAGCGGGGAAGAGGTGCTCATTGCCCGCTCCGGCACGCCGGTGGCCCGACTCGGACCCGTCGAGCCACAGCGCAAGGGACCGCGAATTCCGGGTAGCGCCAGAGGACTCGTGCACATGAAAGACGACTTCGACGCCCCCCTGCCCGAGGACCTGCTGACCGGGTTCGAAGGAGGGCCTGAGCAATGACCCTGCTGATGGACACGCACGTGTTTCTCTGGTGGGTGACCGACGAACCGCGCTTGAGCCGGCCGGCGCGTGCGGAG
>JAPOZF010000730.1 GCA_026706165.1 Gemmatimonadota bacterium | reverse complement strand
CGGGTGGGAGCGGCGAGGCCGATGAAGTAGTGGAGAGAGTAGGGCGATTCATGAGGCCGACTCTGTGTGCTGTCGATTATGAACCGCTGAGTAGCGACGGGAAACCGCGCTGGCAAAAGGCCGTCCACTGGGCACGCAGGAAAATGGTCCAGGACGGTCTTCTGAAACCCGATTCCCGGAGAGGGATGTGGGAAATCAGCGAATAGGGCCCGTGATCGCCTTTCCTGATTTCTCAATGTCTCTTTTGCGGTAACTGAACCGTTGCTCGGGGACTGATCTCCCGGACCAGGTGCCGCAAGTGGGCAGCCGCAGACAAAGCGGTTGCCTGCACCGGTTTCCAAGAGGCGGTACCGGCCAAATTGACCCCCAGGGCAGCATTGTCCGGCGCGGGACGATCTTCAGGCGGCCAAACTCTCAGAACGTTTGAAACAGAATAGCCGCGAGCCCGGTGCCTTGCGGGAGGCCGGCCGGCAGTCGGCAACGGCCCGGAGATGCGGTTATGCGGTTAAATGAGTAAACCGATCGCGAAGTCTCCTCCATCGGCCTGGTACCTGCGCGTCAGGGTTTGCCATCGCTTCTTCAGGGGTCAGCGGTTCATCGAAAATCGACGGATGGGTTGCAATCCGCAGGTAGCACATGATCGACCGCCACAGCCCAGATAGAGAATCGCGCCCGTTCATGCAGGACTGCACGAAACTCTTGGCCCGGTCATGAAACGGACCGGAGGTTTCCAACGAAATAGATAAGCAGGTTGACGTTCAGGGAGTAGCTAATTGCACCGTTCGGGGTCCTGCGCGGTCACCGCTCCGGGGCGTGATACACTGCATCCTTGTCGGACAGGTTGACGCGAGCCCCCATCGGCTTGGCGATCCATTGAGAGGGAGGAGCTGCGGCGTCCTGCGTTGCATCCTCTTTCAGTGCCCGCGCCAGGAGATCGGACGCCAGCCTGCCCAGGGACTTCCCCTCTTTCACCTGAAGCCGCTTCAACTCCCGGAGGACAGGATCGTCGATATCGAGTGTGGTTCTCATGGGATGATCCTTTGTTCTACACCAGATGCTGATAAGGAGATGCAGTGATGCAAGATATTGAAATATCATACCTGCTCGAGCAGCATCACCACCTCGCTATCCGTCTCGACCGCGAACAGCCTTGCGGATCGGCTCCACCGTCGGTAACGGTTGTCAAACAGATGACAGGGGGGGCGAGAAAGACTGAAGCTGTCCTCGGGGGACCCTGCGGAAAAACGATGTCACCCCCTTCCCAGCAGCCGCAGATCCCGCACTGTCTCGACCAGGCGGAGGAACTCCCCCCGGTAGCCTCTCGGGTCATGCCCCTGGCCCCGCGCGGCAAGCCCGATGACGTCGTCCAGCGTGTAGTCGCCGACATGGGGCGAGTCGCGGAGCAGCATGCCGAAGCCGGCCACCGCGGCGGCGAAACGGAGATCGGTTGAGGGCCCGGCAGGCGCCTCCGCGACCGGCTGCGCCATCAGGCGGCTGACCGATCCGTCCGGGTCCTTGTACCGGACCTTCACGTACATCAGCTCCTCCTCGAAACCGCTCTCGACGGCCGTTTCCCCCTCGTCTTCCGGTTGATAGCGGAGGTCGTCCACCGTGCCTCCGGGAACCGGGAGTCCTGCGGGCACGACCTCGTACAGGGCCGTCACCGTGTGTCCGGCCCCCAGCTCGCCGGCGTCCTCGGTGTCGTCGTTGAAGTCCTCCGCGTCGAGCAGCCGGTTCTCATAGCCGATGAGGCGGTATCCGGCCGCCCGGGAAGGGTTGAACTCGACCTGCACCTTCACGTCCTTGGCGAGGGTGAGAAGGGTTCCTCCCATCTCCTCCACCAGGACCTTCCTGGCCTCCAGGAGGCTGTCGACGTAGTGGAAGTTGCCGTTCCCGTGGTCGGCGATCTGCTCCATTTTCGAGTCCTTCAGGTTGCCGGTGCCGAACCCGAGGACCGTCAGGAAGACTCCGCTCTCCCGCTCCTTCTCGATGAGCCGGACCATCTCCCCGTCGCTCGAGGCGCCGACGTTGAAGTCTCCGTCCGTCGCCAGGATGACGCGGTTGTTGCCGCCGTCGATGTAGTTCTCGCGCGCGACCTCGTAGGCGAGCCTGATCCCCTCCCCGCCCGCGGTGCTGCCGCCGGCGCGGAGTTCTTCCAGGGCGGCGAGGATCTCCTCCCGGGCATCCCCCGGCGTCGAGGGCAGAACCAGCCCGGCGGCGCCGGCATAGACTGCGATCGCCACCCGGTCCTCGGCCCTGAGCTGCTCGACGAGGAGCGCGAACGCCTTCTTCAGCAGGGGGAGCTTGTCGGGCGACTCCATCGATCCCGACACATCGATCAGGAAGACGAGGTTCCCGGGCGGCAGGTCCCCGGTGTCGATCGACCGCGCCCTGAGGCCGATGCGCACCAGCCGGTGTTCCGGTTTCCAGGGCGCCTCCCAGACCTCGGTGGTCACCGCGAAGGGGTGCTCTCCATGCACCTCTTCCCACTCGTACGGGAAGTAGTTGATCATCTCCTCGATGCGGACCGCGTCGACCGGCGGCCGCTGCCCGTCCTCGATGAAGCGGCGCACGTTGGCGTACGACGCCCGGTCGACGTCGATCGCGAAAGTCGAGAGCGGGGCCTCGCTCACGAGCTGGAAGCCGTTCTCGTCGATGTGGGCGTACGACTCGGTGTTGTAGTAGTAGGTGGGAGATATGTGCCTGTAATCGGCGGCCGGCAAAGGAGCGTAGACATCCGACTCGGGCGCTGCCATTGGCATGGTATTGCCCGTGCACGAGGCTAGGGCGAGGAGGCCGAGAAGGGGCCAGCCGGATCTGGCGAAAGGGGCGGGCCCGCAGGAGGGGTTGGGTTTCGAGTTCATGAGATCGCCTCTGGGATGAGGGGTTGCGAGGGGAGCGGTACGCTGGGGTTGCCGCAACGAGGGAAGGTGCCCGGGCGGGAGCTGCAGGTCGGCTGTCGAAGACGCAGATATTCCGGCAGGACGGTGGGGTGGGCTGCTTCAGGTTGTCCGGGGAGCGAGGGCCATCGGTTCTGCCATGACCTTTCTGATGAGACGCGGCACCGGGGCGGAGGTTTCCGCGGGGCCGGCGGGCAAGCTGGCTCGGCCGCCCGGGGCGGGGTAGGAATTGACGGATCCCTTCCGTAGCTTGAGCGGCGAACGCCCGGGCAGGAACGAACCGAACAACGAGAGGAGACGGCGATGAAGGTCTGTCTGGTGGGGGAGGGCGCCCAGGGCCTGACCCACATGGAGGCGCTGGGCGGGATGGAGGGCGTCGAGGTGGTCAGCCTGGCCGGCGGCATCGCCGCCGACGCCGAGGCCTTCGCCCGCGAGCACGGCATCGGACACGTCTCCACCGATCTCGAGGAGTGCCTCGACCGGCCCGGGGTCGAGGCCGCGGTGATCACCAGCCCGAACCAGCTGCACTGCGAGCAGGCGGTGGCCGCCCTGGATCGGGGCCTGCACGTCCTCCTCGAGCTGCCGATGGGGCTGTCGCTGGCGGAATCGCGGCGCGTGGTCGAGGCCGAGGAGAGGTCGGGGAAGGTGGCGATGATGTGCCATACCCAGCGCTACCGCCCCGAATTCTGCCGAGTGCGCGAAATGATCGAAGCCGGGGACCTGCACCTGCACCACATCGTGCAGCAGACCTACTTCTTCCGCCGCGTCAACGAGAACCGCTTCGGCAGGCCGCGCATCTGGACCGACGACCTGCTGTGGCACCAGGCCTGCCACATGATCGACATGGTCTACTGGCTCCTCGGCGACCCCGGCATGGAGGCCTGGGGGCGCTGCGGTCCGGTGCACGAGGGCCTGGGGGTGCCCATGGACATCTGCATCTCCCTGCGCTCCGCCGACGGCTGCCTCGTGAGCGCCGCCCAGTCGTTCAACAACCACGGTCCGATACAGGGGGAATGGCGGTTCATCGGCGAGGAGGAGACGTACGCAACCGGCGGCGCCGGGCTGCGCGATCACCAGGGGAACGAACTTCCCCTGCCCGGGGGGCCCTCCGGAGTCGAGGCCCAGGACCGGGAGTTCTTCGCCGCCGTCCGCGAGGGGCGCAAGGCCCTGACCAGCTGCTCCGAGGTGCTGCCGGTGATGGGGATCATCGACCGCGTCCAGAGGGCGATGGACGGGAGGGACGGGGCTCCCAGCGCCGGCATGGTGCAGTCTCCCTGACGCCCGGAGAGGCGCGCAGCCAACCTCTGAAGAAAACCGACCCGATGGACGGACCGGCCGCGGCTTCCCCCTCGAATTCCACTATCGCCCGGCTCAGGAATCTGCTCCGCGGCTGGCGGGAGCGCTTCGGCCTCGACCTGAGGTCGCTGGCCCTCTTCCGCATCCTGCTCGGCCTGCTCCTGCTCGTCGACCTGGCCGCCCGGCTGACCGATCTGCGCGTCTTCTACTCCGATGCCGGGGTGCTGCCGCGGGTCGACCTGCTGGGCCGGGTCGCCACCAGCTCGACTCCGTGGCTGGTGTCCCTGCACATGCTGAGCGGCCTCTGGGGGGTGCAGCTCCTCCTCTTCGCTGTCGCCGCCTGCTGCGCCTTCTGCCTGCTGATCGGCCACCGGACCCGGCTCTTCACCTTCCTCAGCTGGGTGCTTCTGGTGTCGCTGCACGCCCGGAACCTCACCATCCTCAACGCCGGCGACCTGCTGTTCCGGGTGCTCCTCTTCTGGTCGCTGTTCCTCCCCCTCGGGGCGCGCTGCTCGGTCGACGCGGCGATGAGGGAGCCGTCAGACAAGGGCCCGGAGAAAGGCAAGGACCGCACCTGGTCGGTCCCCGCCTTCTGCTTCATGGCGCAGGTCACCATCCTCTACTGGGTGACGGGGCTGTTGAAGAACCACCCGGTCTGGACCGGGGACCGGACCGCGGTCTGGTACGCCCTCCAGCTCGACTACATGGCGCTGCCGCTCGCCGTCCTGATGCGGGAGCTGCCGGCCGCATGGCTCGAGCTCATGACCCGCACGACCCTCCACGTCGAGTTCCTCGTGCCGGTGCTGATTTGGATTCCGTTCCTC
>JAPOZF010000395.1 GCA_026706165.1 Gemmatimonadota bacterium | reverse complement strand
CAACACCCGCTACGTGCCGAACGCCGGAATCGACGACCTGCGCGCCGCCGCGGCCCGCTACATCGAACGCGGCACGGGGGTGACCACGGCCCCGGAGCAGATCCTGGTCACCCAGGGGGCGGTGCTGAGCGCCGCGACCGCCTTCCTCTCCCTGCTCGAGCCCGGCGACGAGGTGCTGCTCCCGGATCCGGGCTGGCCCAACTACGCCATGGCGGTGTCGCTGTTTCACGGCAGGCCGGTCTTCTACGACCTGCGCCCGGAGCGCAGCTTTCTCCCCGATCTCGACGAAATGGAGTCCCTGGTGTCGGACCGCACCAGGCTGCTGCTGCTGTGCAACCCCTCCAATCCCACCGGACAGGTGCACGACCGGTCACTGACCGGTCAGCTGATGGAGTTCGCGCGGAGGCACGACCTGTGGGTGCTGTCCGACGAGATCTACGGGGAGATCGTGTTCGACGGGGACCACGCCAGCGCCCTGCCGCACGACGCCGACGAACGCCTGATCCTGGTGACGGGGATGTCGAAGAGCTTCGCCATGACCGGCTTCCGCGTCGGTCTCACGCGGGCGCGGGCCGACTACATCGAGCTGGCTGCCAAGCTGCAGGAGCCCCTGGTCTCGTGCGGCGTCGGGTTCGCGCAGAAGGCCGCGGTCGCCGCCCTCGAGGGGCCGGACGATTGCGTGCGCGCCATGTGCGGGCAGTACCGGGCGCGGCGAGACCTCGCCCTGGGGATCCTGCGCGAGTACGGCCTCTACCGCTACACGCCGGGCGGGGCCTTCTACCTGCTGGTCGACATCTCCTCCACCGGCCTCGATTCCCACTCGTTCGCCCTGCGGCTGATTTCCGAGCACAAGGTCGCGGTGGCCCCGGGGAGCACCTTCGGGAACATGTGCGCCGACCACGTGCGCATCTCCATCGCCTCCCCTGAGGAGCTGATCGGCGAAGGCCTGCACCGGATCTGCCGCTTCATCCGCGAGCTGAGCACCTCCTAGGGCAGGTATGCCGGCCCGGTTACTGCAACCGGGCGGCAGAAGCCGGGGCCAAGGCGGTTTTCTCCACGCATCCTCCGACCGGGGAATGCGGCCAGCCTGTATCGGATTCGGACTGCCCCCGGGTTCCGGGGGGCCCCGGATGGGGACCTTCGATATCAGCAGCCGGACCCCGACGGGTCCTACATGTATCGCGAGAGATCGCCGTCGGAGCCGAGGCGGTCTAGCACTTCCTTGACCCGCTGCGCCTGGTCCTTGCGGCATACCAGGAGGGCGTCCTCGGTGTCGACGACGACGAGGTCCTCCACCCCCACGAGGGCGATCAGCTTCTCCCGGCCGCCGTACGCGGTGACGCGGCGGGCGTCGATGGCGAGAACGGTCCCGGAGAACAGGTTGCCGTCATCGTCCGCGGGCAGCACGTCGGTCAGGGCCGCCCAGCTGCCGACGTCCCCCCAGGCGAACTCCCCTTCCAGGGTCGCCACCCGGGGGGCGCGCTCGAGAACGGCGTGGTCGATGGAGATCGACGGCAGCCCGGGATAGAGCTCGGCGATCACTGCCTCGGGAGAGCCGGCCCTGGCAGCTTCTCGAATCTCCGCGAGGGCGGCGAAGATCTCCGGCTCGAAGCGCTCGAACAGGTCGAGAACCGCGGCGGCCTTCCAGACGAACATGTTGGAGTTCCACAGGTAGCCGCCGCTTTCGACGTACTGGGCTGCCAGCTTCGCGTCCGGTTTCTCCCTGAACTCCGGCACCCCGTACACCGCCCGGCCCGAGACCGCGCAGAGCACCTCCCCCTTGCGGATGTACCCGTACCCGGTCTCGGGCCGCGTCGGCACGACGCCGATGGTCAGCAGGAAATCGGGGTGCTCCTCGACCGCGGCTTCGGCGGCCTTCAGCAGGCGTCGGAACTCCGCGGGATCGCCGATGTAATGGTCCGACCCGAGGCTGGCGACGACGCAGCCCGGGAAGCGGCCCTCGAGCAGGGCGCACTCCAGCCCCACCGCGGGCCCGGTGTTGCGCAGCGCCGGCTCGACGATCAGCTGCCCGGGACCGAGGTCGGCGAGATGCTCGCGCACGAGGCCGGCGGTCGCCTCTCCCGTCGACACGAAGAGGTCCTCGGCGGAGGCGAGCGGGCGCACGCGGGCGACCGCCTCCTGGATCATGCTGTGCGGCCCGGTCATGGCGTGGAACTGCTTGGGCCGCCGCTGGCGGCTGAAGGGCCACAGCCTGGTGCCGGCTCCCCCGGCCCGGACGACGAATTTCACCGGCAGCCTCCTCCCGGCGGCGAAGCGGCCAGGCACTTTGTGGGGCGGCTCGCCCGGACCGCCGCCACTCCCCCGGGTGCAACCAGGGCGGTCTCTCCGAGGCCGAGGCGGCCTTCGCTGCCGTCGCCGGCCGCGTACTCCAGCCCTACCCCCTCGATTACGGTCACCGCGAAAAAGGAGTCGCCCGCGGCCAGCCGCCCGCCGCGCTCCCCGACTACGTGGAGATCGAGGTCGAAGCGCTCCGACCGCACCAGCTCGGTGCACCCTTCCGGCGGCCAGGTTTCCAGCTGGATCGGAGCGGGCGCGGCTTCGCCGAAAGCGATCACCTCCAGTCCGCGGTCGACGTGGAGCTCGCGCGGCTTGCCGTCCGCGCCGGCGCGGCCGTAGTCGTAGAGGCGGAAGGTGACGTCGCTCGACTGCTGGATCTCGTAGATCATGATGCCGGCGCAGGCGGCGTGGACGACTCCCGGGGGCACGAACACCACCTGGTCCGGGCAGGCGTCGTGGAACTCCACCGTTTCGAGGGCGCGCCCCTGCTCGAGGGCCCGCGAGAACTCCTCCCGGGTGACCCCGTTCTTCAGGCCGGCGGCGAAGCGGCCGGTTGCCGCCGCCAGCATGTACCACGCCTCCATCTTTCCGAAGCGGTCGAGACCGTGATTACGGGCGTACTCGTCGTCCGGGTGGACCTGGAGCGAGAGATCGGCCCCCGCGTCGATCAGCTTGACGAGCAGCGGGAAGTGACCTTCGCAGGCCTCCCAGGCGGGGCCTCCGACCAGCTGTTCTTCGTACTCCTCGAGCAGGCTCTGCAGGGAGCGGCCGCCAAGCGGCCCGGAGGCGACGCTGCTCTCCATGCCGGGATAGGCAGACAGCTCCCACGACTCCCCTATGGGGGCGCCGGGAGGCAGCTGCTTGCCGTACTGCTCGAGGCGCCGGCCGCCCCAGACCATCTCGCGGAGGAAGGGGCGCATCGGCAGGATTTGGGGTAGGGAGATGGACATGTGGAGACGGTTTGGGGATTGCGGACCGACCGCTCATCCGCGGCGGGGCCGAAGGTATCGCGAGGGACACCCGATACGAACATCACGGCCGACGGCGACCGGCAGGCCGGGATGCCCTGACGATCGGGTTTCAGGCAGTATCGGACCGCCTTCCGAGGGCGGCGAAAATGTAAGTTGGCCGATCCCCTGCCGACAGCGCCGGCCCATCTCGCGGGGGCGCATGAGAGAGGGTCCGGGTGATGCCTCCGAAGTCCGTGGAAGGTGCTTCGACTGGTTTCGCCGAGTGCCCGAAGCTGAAGGGCAAGTGCCTGAAGCGGCCCCCTGAGGGTCAGTCCCCGCCGAAGCCAGGCCCGCCGCATGGGTTGGATCCCTGAAGGCAGGTTTCTGCGGGAGGAGGTCCCGATCAGGGGTGGCCCTCTCCGGTCTGCTGCCCGGTTCCTGTTTCGTTTGCCCGGCGGCCCGATAGCCGCATATTCACAACTCACCAACCCTGCGGTTGCCCTCCCGTCGCGAAAACAGGAGCCACCCATCATGACCAGATTCCTGTATGCCGCGTTCCTCTGCGTGGTGCTCAGCGCCCCGCCCGCCCGCGCCTGCGGCGGCTTCTTCTGCACCACCTTCCCGATGAACCAGGTGGCGGAGAACATCCTCTTCATCCAGGGAGAGGGCACCGTCACCACCCACGTCCAGCTCCTCTACAGCGGCACCGCCTCGGACTTCGCCTGGATCCTGCCGCTGCCCTCGGTGCCCGAGCTGGCGGTGAGCCACAACCAGATCTTCACCCGGCTGCAGTTCTCCACCCAGCCCTTTTTCCAGCTCAACTTCGAGGAGCAGGACGACTGCGGCTTCCCCTTCGTTTTCTCCAGATCCGATGACACAATGGCCACGGTCGAGTCCGCAGAGGTCGAAGTGGTCGCCCGGGAACAGGTCGGTCCGTACGACACCGCGGTCATCACCTCCGAGGATCCGCAGGCCATCGTCGACTGGCTCGTCGACAACGACTACCAGCTCGGCGACCTCGGTGTCCCGCTTCTGACCCCCTACGTCGAAGGGGGGTTCTACTTTCTCGCGCTCAAGCTCGCCGCCGAAAGCGAGGTCGGGGACCTGCAGCCGATCGCCATGACCTACGCCGCCGAGACCCCCGGCATCCCGATCCGCTTAACCGCGGTGGCCACCGAGCCCGACCTCGGCGTCCTCGCCTGGGTGCTGGCCGAGCACCGCGCCATCCCGGAGAACTACCTGCACGTGCAGATCAACGAGGCCCTTGTCGACTGGTTCAACGGCGGCTTCAACTACCCGGAGGTCGTCACCCAGGCGGCCAACGAGGCCGGGGGCCAGGCCTTCGTCACCGACTACGCCGGCCCCAGCAGCATCGTCGGCGACTTCATCTTCTCCGTGTTCGATCTCGACGAGCTGCGCGGAAAGACCCACCCGGCCGACTTCCTCGACGCCGCCCTGCGGCAGGGCTTTCCGCGCGACGCGCAGATGCAGACCCTGATCCGCCGCCACATCTCGATGCCGGACGCAGTGCTCGATGAGGGGGTGCTCGAAGTGGTGTTCGGCGGGGACCGCGACGCCTGGGAGGAGGCCAGGGAAGAGGGCTGGCTCCAGGAAATTGCCGAGAGCTCCTTCTACAACAACATGCGCGCCTACGACCAGTGGACGGCGGATCTCGACTTCGACCCCGGAGCCCTGGCCGGCGACCTGGAGCGGATCGTCGTCGAGCCGCTGGAAGACATGCAGGAAGTTTTCGACCAAAAACCATACCTCACCCGGCTCTACAC
>JAPOZF010000557.1 GCA_026706165.1 Gemmatimonadota bacterium | reverse complement strand
GACCGCATGCGGCTCAGCGTAAGCGCACAGAACCGCTGGCAGTCGTTGAAGTAGGTCGCCGCGTAGTTCGCCCATCCAGGTCCGCCATAGGCCCCCTTTTCTGCATTCCGCTCCCTGAGATCCTTCAACTGCGCGGCCAAGTGCGGAAGAGGCGGACGCAAAGGGATCTCCGGCCCGGTTCGCACCGTTTGCCAGAACTGTCCGAAGCTTTTGTGCTCGATCTCCTTCAGATCGTTCGAACCTTCCACCATTCCCAGCCAGAACATGTGCGGTCTGGTATTGCGGATGTAGTGGTAGTTGTTGAGGTACGGCGGCGAGGTGACGAGCACATCGACGCTGTGGGGCTCGATCCGGCTGGCATCGTCGAAATAGGAGGATGGGTAGACGGTTGCACGCGGTAGCCGCTTGAACCGGGACATCCAGCGCTGAAAGGTGGCGATGTCTTCGCACATTTCCCGCAGCTTGCGCTTGACGATGCTGAACACGTCCGCGTTGTCGATTTCGGCCTTTCCGGCTGCGGCCCGGGTCCCCAGGCTCGGTTCGTAGGAATAGTTGGAAAAGCCGACCATCACAGCCCCGAATGCCACCTGGAACAGATCCTTGAGCCAGCCTGCGGTTTCCTCGGCGATGAAGTCCTGGCATGCCAGCGCCTGCCGCTCCACCGCAGGACTGAAGAACGGAACCCGGCTCCTGAACCCCGCAGGGGGAAGAGATTCCGTCCCCCCGTCCATCCACAGCTTTTCTTCGGCGAACTCCTCGAAACGGTCGAGCAAAGTCTCGAGTATCTCGACGTCGTAGCGCGCGGCTCCTGTCTTGGTTTTGCAGGCCAGCGCGGCCCATGGATTTATCTCGAATCCGATCGCATCGTCCCCATGCTTGAGAGCCTCGACCAGGGTCGTGCCTACCCCTGCAAACGGATCCAGCACGCGAAGCCGTTGTCGCCCAAGTCTCGAATCGTCGAGCACGCCGGCGACAAACGAACTTGAGAACCCGGCGATCCAGGGCACCCAGCGGTGGAGGGTGCGGTCATGATTCTCTGAAAAGGCGGTGTCGCGAAACCCCGAGAGCTGCAGTTCGTACTGCGTCTGGGGCTCCGCGACCTTCGGCCGGGTGCCTGCAAGGGCGTTTACATGTCCTTCGGCGGCGGGGCCGGAATCCCCTGCAAGCCAGGCTTCGATCGCGCTGCGGAGGAAGCGCCACTCGCGGCCAACCTTTTGCGACGGGACGCGCCGGGTCCGCGCCATTTCCCCAAGGGTTTTCTCACTAACCCTGATGATCCCAGCCGCTTCTGAAAGCGTGAGGATTTCCGGATGTTCCGTATCTTCTTTCATCTTCTTTCAATTCCCCGTAAAGGACTGTAAAGTAGCTTAGCCTGGAGAGCGGAAGAATGTCAAGCCTACAGGCCGGGAGGCTCGGTTGTCGGGAAAGGCAGCCCGGGAAAAATCAAGATGCAGGCGGTCTCGGCGGGATCGATGCAAACGGCCGCTTGGGCCCCGTGACCGTCGCCCGGAATTGCCTACATTTGACCCCGCTGTACCGGAACTGGAAAACACCTTCACATAGCAGGAGCGGATCATGCAACTTCCCAAAATGATGCGGGTAAAACAGCGTTTCGACGGGCCTACCCTCGAAGACATTCCCGGCGCCGTGCGCGAGGAGATCGCCGGGCTGAACCTTTCCGGCAAGGTCGGCAAGGGGGACAGCGTCGCCATCAGCGTCGGCAGCCGCGGCATCGCCAACATCGCCCTGATCACCCGATCGATGATCGAGGAGCTTCAGGCCCTGGGTGCCGAGCCGTTCGCAGTCCCGGCGATGGGCAGCCACGGCGGCGGCAGGGCCGAGGGGCAGCGGGAAATCATCGAGAGCTACGGGGTCACCGAGGAGTACATCGGGGCGCCGATCCGGTCGTCGATGGAAGTGGTGCAGGTCGGCGAGACCGGGGACGGGGTGCCGGTCTTCTTCGACAAGTACGCGTACGAGGCGGATCACGTGGTCGTCGCCGGGCGCGTCAAGCCGCACACCGGGTTCGTCGGCGAGATCGAGAGCGGCCTGCACAAGATGATGCTGATCGGGCTGGGCAAGCACAAAGGGGCCGCCCTCTACCACCAGGCCATCGTCCACTACAGCTTCGACCGCATCGTGCGCTCGGTCGGCCAGACCGTGATCGACAAGTGCGGGGTGCTGTTCGGCCTCGGCATCGTCGAGAACCAGTACGACAGGACCGCCCTGGTGCGCGCCGTGGAGCCGGAGAACTTCGTCGAGGGGGAGAAGGAGCTGCTGCTGCTGGCCAAGAAGTGGATGCCCTCGCTGCCGTTCGAGCAGATCGACGTGCTCGTCGTCGAGGAGATGGGCAAGAACATCAGCGGCTCCGGCATGGACACCAACGTCATCGGCCGCAAGTACTACGACCACAAGGCCGCCGAGAAGGAGTACCCGAAGGTCACCCGCATCGCCGTGCGCAGCCTGACCGAGGAGACCCACGGCAACGCCTCGGGCATCGGCATGGCCGACTACATCCACTCGCGCATCCTCGACCAGATCGACCTCGAGGCGACCGCCATCAACACCATGACCGGCAACCACCCGTCGGCCGGGGCGGTGCCGATCTCCTTCGACAGCGACCGCAAGGTGCTCGAAGCGGCGCTGTCGACCTGCGGGCTGGTGGAGCCGCCCGACGCCAGGGTGATGCGCATCCGCAACACCCTCGACGTCGAGGAGATCCTCGTTTCGGAGGCCTGCGAGAAGGAGGTGGCGCGGCTCGACGAGCTCAGCGTCGTCGAGCCGCCGCGGGAGATGCAGTTCGACGCCAACGACGACCTGCTCCCCTTCGAGTAACCCATCTTCCGGCAGGGGGACGAGCGATGGCGATTCAGGCGGCGGTGATGACGGAACCCGGCGCGGTCGAGGTGCGGGAGTTCCCGCGCCCCGACATCGCCTCCGACGAGCTGCTGCTCGACATCGAGAGCACCGGCATCTGCGGCAGCGACAAGCACATCTACGCCGGGCACATGCCCCTGCAGTTCCCCCTCGTTCCCGGGCACGAGCTGGTAGGCAGGATCGCCGAGATCGGGCCGCGCGCCGCCGAAGAGATGGCCGTCGTCGGGGAACCGCTCGCCGAAGGGGACCGGGTCACCACCACCCCCAGCTCGACCGCCTGCGGCCGCTGCCACTACTGCCTGCACATGCCGCAGCGCCCCACCCTCTGCACCGGGCGCTACGTGCACGGGTTCGTCTCCTGCGACCTGCCTCCGGCCCCGCGCGGCGGTTTCGCCGAGCAGATGCACCTGGGGCCGCGCTCCTGGATCTTCAGGATCCCCGACGAGCTGAGCTCCGACCGGGCCGTGCTCACCGAGCCGGCCGCGGTCGCCACCCGCGCCGTCGAGCGCGCCCTGGGGCCAGGCATCCCCCACATCGGGGAGGGGCTCGGCATGGACAAGTCCGTGCTCGTGCTCGGGGCCGGGCCGATCGGCCAGCTCGTCATCGCCGTCCTCGCCCACATCGGCACCGACCTGATCATCGCTTCCGACCTCAGCGCCTCGCGGCTGGAGATGGCCGCGGCGATGGGGGCGCATCAGGTAGTCGACGCCGCCGCCGATCTCGAGGAGCGGCAGCAGACCGTGCAGGAGCTGACCGGGGGTATCGGCCCGGACATCGTCATCGAGACCGCCGGTGTCCCCGTCGTCTTCAAGGAGTCCCTCGACCTGGTGAAGCGGGGCGGCATCGTCGTCGAAGTCGGCCACTTCACCGACCCGGGCGGCGTCGACATCCGCCCCAACACCGTCTGCTTCAAGGACCTCGACATCCGCGGCATGTGGGCCTACCCGGCGATGCAGTTCAAGACGGCGCTGAGCTTCCTCAAGAACTCCGCCGCCCCCCTCGACCGCTTCATCACCCACCGGGTGGGGCTCGCCGATACCGAGGAAGGTATCCGCCTCACCGGCAGCGAGGGTTCGATGAAGGTGGTCGTCGAGCCCTGACCCGCCCCGGCAGCCGCGGCACGGTCCGCCATCCACGCCGGGAGAACGCGGTTTCGCGGAGAAGGCGCTCCGCGACCTCCCGCCTCAACATCTTCGAAGCTCTTCGATCTCCCAAGAGACCTCCTCGTTCGGAAAGAAAGAGGGGACCTCGGCCGGGACTCGAATCCACGATGCCCGGCGGTTCCTGACCAATTGATCACGGATCCTTGGGAAACCCCCGGCACTGGGAATTACCGATATTCCAAATGAATAAGTTCACCTCGGATTTGAACCCGGACTGGCGGGATGCCCGGCCAACTGTTCACCCATTACTTCCTCACTGACGGCATAAAGACCACACCCGAGTGGCAAGCCTCGGATAATAACCCTGGAGCGTTCGCCGCTTTCAGGAATGACGTTGCGTTGCGGTACGAGACCCTCAACCGTTCCTCGGACCCCAACGAGGCGGCGACCGAGCAGGACCTGATCCGGCCGGTCCTGGAGCTGCTCGGGTGGGCGGACTACCTGCCGCAGCAGAGGACGGCGGGTAACGGGGACATACCCGACCACCTGCTCTTCGCGGACCCCGGGTCCAAGGAGCGGGCCTCCGCGGAGCGCAACGCCGGCGCCCGCGCCGGAACCAACCCATATTCGTTGATCCACAAGGCCCTGGAAGAAAGGAGAACTGTTGTATGCGCGACCAACAGCCTGAACAGGATCACTCTTGACTGGAGCCCCCATGAAATCTCACAACTACATCGACGGCCAGTGGGTCGGAGCCTCGGACGGAAAGACCTTTGCCCAGCGAAACCCGGCCGACCTGGAGCAAGTGACCGGGGAGTGGCCCCTGAGCACCAGCGCCGACGCGGAGAAGGCCATTGAAGCGGCGCACGCGGCATTTCCGGCATGGGCCGGAATGGGGGTATACCAGCGAGCGGAGTACTTGACGCGGGCGGTTGCCGTGCTGAAGGGGCGGGCCGAACAGATCGCCGCAATCCTCACCGAAGAAAACGGCAAGACCCTCGACGAAGCGCGCACCGAAATAGGGTCGGCGGTGCGCGAGATGGAGTTCCAGA
>JAPOZF010000753.1:678-5035 GCA_026706165.1 Gemmatimonadota bacterium | reverse complement strand
CAAACCTTCCGGAGGGGATTTTCGTCCGCGACTGCGGCCGCTCGAGAATCGAGGGCGGGTACCTGGAGCGCTTCGCCCTCGGCCGTCCGGGAACGGGTGACTCGGTTCCGGCGATCCTGGTCTCGCCCCTGCCCCTGCGGGACCGGGGCCCGGTCACCCTGCTGCTGCACCCGGCGGGAAAGGGGGCCGGGTGGCGCGGGGAGCGCCTGCCGCGGCTGGTCGCCGCACTCCTGGGGAGGGGGCAGCAGGTGCTCGCCGTCGATCTGTTCGGAACCGGTGAGGCCCGACCCCCGGAAGAGGTGGCAGCCGGGGAGATCCACCATTTCTTCACCTACAACCGGACCCCGGCCGCCAACCAGGTTCAGGACATCATGACGGCGCTGGCGTTCGCCCGGCAAACCGGCGGCGGGCCCGCCAACCTGCTGGCCCTGAAGGGAACCGGCGTCGCCGCCCTGCTGGCGCGAGCCCTGGCTCCCCGGGTGGGCAACGCCTGCCTTTCGCTGGCCTCCTTCGCCTTCGACGACCGCAGCTGGCTCCGGCACTGTTTCGTTCCCGGGGTGCGCAGCGCCGGGGACGTGCGCACCGCCGTGGCCCTGGCCGCTCCCGGCCGCCTGTTCCTTCACGGGGCGGGCCCAGGCTTTCCCGCGGCCTGGGCCCGGAAGGCGTACCGGGCCGCGGGCCGGCCGCGTTCGCTGCGTCTGTCGCCGCGGTCGGCCCCGTTGGCAGAGATGGTCCGATGGACAACGGCGGTTTCCCGGGGTTGATCGGGGCATCCGCGGCGCTCGGGTGTGAATCGCTGACCGGAATGGCGAGATTGTGGAACAGGAGCCGGAGAAGAGGACAATGAGCAACGGGGACCGCAACGACGTGCTGGTGATCGGCGGGGGGGCAATCGGTGTGGCCAGCGCCTACTACCTGGCGCGCCGGGGGGCCGCGGTCACCCTGGTGGAGAAGGGAGAGGTCTGCTCAGGCTGCTCCTACGGCAACGCCGGCCTGCTGGTTCCCAGCCACAGCGTTCCCCTGGCCGCTCCCGGGGTGGTTGCCCAGGGGTTGAAGTGGATGGGGCGCCCGGACAGCCCCTTCTACATCCGTCCCCGCGTCGACGCGCAGCTGATCAGCTGGCTTTGGCGTTTCTATCGCTCCGCCAACCACCGCCACGTGCGCCGCTCCGTGCCCCTGCTGCGCGACCTGAGCTTGGCCAGCCTCGAGCTCTACGACGAGCTCGACCGCATCGAGGGGTTCGACTTCGACCTTGTCCGCAACGGCTATCTGCAGGTGGGGAAGCAGAGGTACAGCAGGGAGGACGCGGAGGTCCGGATACTCAACGAGGCCGGGGTCGCCGCCCACGTCCTGACCCGGGAGGAGGCCCAGGAGCTGGTGCCGGAGACCGAGCTGGAGATCGGCGGAGCCATCCACTTCCCCCAGGACTGGAACCTTTCGCCGCACCGCTTCGTCACCGGGCTCGCCGCCCAGGCAGCCTCCCTCGGGGCCGACATCCGCACCGGCACCGAGGTGCTCGGGTTCGAGCGCAACGGCTCCCGCGTCTCTCTTGTGAAAACCACCCGCGGCGACTTCAGCCCCGGCGAGATCGTGCTGGCCGCCGGTTCCTGGTCCCCCGTGGTGGCGCGCGACCTCTCCCTGTCCCTGCCGATCCAGGCGGGCAAGGGGTACAGCATCACCTACAAACGCCCGCCCCAGGCGCCGTCGATTCCGATCTCCCTGGCCGAGGCCAGGGTGGGGGTGTCGTCGATGGGGGAATACCTGCGGTTCGCCGGCACCCTCGAGCTGTCCGGGCTCACCCTCTACCTCGACCCGGTGCGGCTAGCCGCCATCCTGAAGGCGGTTCCCGAATACATGCCGGGCCTCGACCCCGGAAAGCTGGAGATGGTCGAGATCTGGCGCGGCATGCGGCCCTGCACTCCGGACGGCCTGCCCCTGCTCGGCCGCCCCGAAAGCCTCGCCAACCTCACCGTGGCCGCGGGCCACGCCATGATCGGGGTCTCCCTGGCGCCCATAACCGGCAAGCTCGTCAGCGAGATCGTCTGCGGCGAGGAGCCGGGGATCGACCTGGCCCTGACCCGGCCGGAGCGGTTCGGCTGATGGCGGACAAGGCCGGGCTCCAGGAGATGAAGCGGGCGGGGTGGAAAATCACCGTTCTCACCTGCTACGACTATCCTACAGCCCTGTGGGAGGAGGAGGCCGGGGTCGACGTAGTCTTCGTCGGGGACAGCGTCGGCACCAACGTCCTCGGGTACGCCAGCGAAACCGAGGTGACCATGGAGGACATGGCTCACCACCTGAAGGCGGTGCGCCGCGGGGTCCGGGAAGCCTACCTGCTGGCCGACCTGCCTTTCGGCTCGGCCGACACCCCCGGGCAGGCGGTGGAGAACGGCCTGCGCCTGGCTTCGCTGGGGGCGGACGGGGTCAAGCTCGAGGGGTTCAAGCCGGAAGCGGTCCGCGCCCTGAGCGCCGAAGGCCTCGACGTGTGGGGGCATCTCGGCCTTACTCCCCAGTTCCACAGGGAGCGGGCCCTGCAGGCCAAGACCGCGGAAGGCGCCGCGGAGCTGGTCTCCCGGAGTATGGAACTGGAGCGGGCGGGAGCGGATTTCCTCGTTTTGGAGGCGGTGCCGGAGGAGGTGGCCGCCGCCGTTACCCGGCGCCTGGCCATCCCGACAATCGGCATCGCCGCGGGCCGTTTCACCGACGGCCAGGTGATCGTCGTTTCCGACCTGCTCGGCGCCTCCGGCCTCGAGGCTGCTCCACGTCGACCGCCTCGCCGACAGCAGGGCGGAAGCGGTGAGGGCAATCGGGGCCTTTGTCGAAGGGGTGCGGGAGGGGAGCTTTCCGGCGGAAAAGCACGTGCGCCACATGAGCCGAGGCGAGCTCGAGAAGTTCGAGGCGGGTGCCCGGCCGAAGGGCAGCTAGCCGGAACCGCCCCTGCCGGCCAGGTCGAAGCGGGCATCCAGCCTGGGGAGATCGACGCTCGCCAGCCGCACCTGAACCACCTCGTTCAAGTCCAGCTCGCCATCTCCCTGGAGGTCGATCTCCAGTGCGAGATCCGGGATCACCGCCACGGCCCGCGAACCGCGGTGATCGACGATAACCGCCTCTCCCTGCCATCCGGACCGCTGCCCCAGCCAGGCGAGGGTCCAGTGGAGGCGGCTCATCCGCTCCGCCCTTCTCACGGATAAAGCCGCCGAATCCGCAGCACCCATCCTTTCGACGATCTCCGCTTCGCTCAGGGTCGGCTCGCCGCGCAGGTGCAGGCGCAGCTGCTGGTGGGCGACGAGGTCGAGATAGCGGCGCAGCGGGCTGGTGACCCGGCTGTAGGCTTCCACCCCGAGACCGGCATGCCGGCCCCTGGAGGCGGAGGGCCGGGACGGCAGCTGGCGCCTGCGAAGCGCCAGGGCCCCCGCAAGTCCCCACCCGACTCCGGGATCCTCCGAGATCTCAGCGGACTCCTGGAGGACGAACGGGAACGGCAGCCCGTTTTCGGCGGCGTGCTTCGCAGCCCCCTCTCCGGCGAGAATCATCAGCTCGGCGACCAGCCCGCGGCTCGCCCGCCGGATCAGCGGGGAAATGTCGATCGCCGCGGGGCTGGCCCCGGCGTCGGCGCGGATGTCGACTTCCGGCCAGTCGATGGCGACCGCTCCTGCGGCGAGCCTGCGCCTGGCCGAGCAGTCGGCGATCTCCTTCAGGGCGGCGAGCCCGCGGTTTCCGGTTTCCAGCTGCAGATCCGCCTCTCCGTAGGTCAGACGGGTGACCGCCACGGTGCTCGCGGCAATATCGATCAGAGCGGACTCGCCCGACGGTTCCGTACGCAAGTGAAAGGAAAGCGCGGGGGAGCGCTCCTCCAGGCCGAGTCCGAGCCGCTGAATAAGGGTTTCCGGGAGCATCGGAACGGTGAGGTGGGGCATGTACAGGGTTTCCCCGCGGGCGCGCGCCTCCATGTCGAGCTCGCTTCCGCCGGCAACGGCCGCGGCGACGTCGGCGACATGCACCCAGACGGTGCCGTCGGCCGCGTCGAGGCTGACGGCGTCGTCTGGATGGTCGTTCCCCTCGTCGTCGATCGCCCAGGCCTGGAGGTGGGTCAGATCGAGCCGCTGCTCCTCCGGAAGCCGCACCGGGCCCGGATCCGGGGGAGGGGAGAGCAGGGCTCCGCAGCGCTCGGGACAGGGGAGATCTCCCTCCGTCCAGAAGCCGATCTCCAGCAGCAGGGCATGGGCGTTCTCCGGAGTCTCGCTCCTCTTCAGGGCCCGAAGGGCGCGGCTGTCGCCGCGGCCGCCCCTGGCCATGCGCACGATTTCAGAGAGGAACCGCTTGTCCTCCTCGATCCAGGTGCGGCCGCGCAGGCGCT
>JAPOZF010000753.1:0-668 GCA_026706165.1 Gemmatimonadota bacterium | reverse complement strand
ATCCCCCCCATGCCAACCGCTCCAGCGCGGCCTCGCGGCGGCGCCGGGTTCCTTCGGCCACCGCCTCTGCCGAACGCGCGCGGATCCGCCGCGGCGTCCCCTCGAACCACAGCCCGTCGCTGAGAATCCGCCACGCCGCCCAGGCAGCCGGCGGGGTGAAGCAGCCGTACAGCAGTTCGCAGAGGGTGCGCAGATCGGCTTCTTCTCCGCTGTCTTCCAGGAGTTCCCGGGCGGTATCGAAATCCACGTCCCCGGATCCCGCTTCGCCGGTGACAAGGGCAGCGAGGCCGCCCGCCGACAGCGGCCCCGGGTGCAGCTCGGTCACGTCCTTGGGGCGCACCAGGCGGGAACCGCCGTCGAATTCGATCTCGATGCGGTCCCCTCGGGCATTCTTGACCCTCGCCGGGCGGTTTCTATACAGTACGAGCGCGTCGAGCGCGGGTTTGTCCGCGGGGGGCTTGGCGTCAGGCATGGGCAGGATGGGCGCAGAAGGTAATCTCCGGGACCCCGACCCGAAACGATCACAACTCCCGAAAATGTCTACCGTACTCGGAATCGATCAGGGAACCAGCAGCGTCAAGGTCGTCCTCATCGACGAGAGCGGGGGGGAGCTGGGAAAGCAGAGCGCCGATTACCCCCTGCTGAAACCGCGGCCCGGATGGGTCGAG
>JAPOZF010000141.1 GCA_026706165.1 Gemmatimonadota bacterium | reverse complement strand
GAAAGACCCGGGGTTGACCTGATGCTGACCTATCCCATTCTGCTCGAAGAGGACGATGGCACCCTGCTGGCCGCGTCCCCGGATTTCCCGGAACTCACCACGTTCGGAATGGACAGGGACGAAGCGCTCGCCCGGGCTGTCGATGCCCTGGAAGAGGCGATAGCCGCCCGCATCCACGCCGGACGGGAAATCCCTTCACCATCTCCAGGACCGGAAACCGCCGTGCTTCCGACCCTCACCGCAATCAAGGTGATGCTCTACCAGGGGATGCGGGAGCAGGGCATCGGGAAAGCAGAGCTCGCCCGCCGCCTCGGCTGGCACCTGCCGCAGGTGGACCGGGTGCTGGATGTTCAGCACAACTCGCGAATGGATCAGCTGGACGCAGCACTCGGAGCCATAGGCCGGCACCTGCACGTCGGGACCTCGACACCAAGTTAGCAGCTACCGTTCCGGTTGCCTTCCAACAGGCTGTTTTTTCGGCAGGCCTCCGAAGTCCCCATATCCCCGGTCACGGATCATGACTGGGGCTGACCCGCCCGAACCCCTCAACCCCCGAGCCGGTGCTTGACCGCGAGGGCGAGGGACCAACCCTGCGACGCACCGAAACTCGTCGTGTTGGTGAAGGGGGGATCCCCCTCCTGTTGCATCGGGTGGCTGGCATAGACGCCGGTGTCGGTGATTTCGCCGACCAGGGACCAGGTCAGCTTAACCCCGAGCAGCATCCCGTCGTTCACCTCGTAATCAACCCCGGCGTGCAGCCGGCCGGCGGCCGCCCTGCCGGAATAGTCGGAGTCCTGGACGCTGTTGTAGAACGACAGCGGCGGGTCGTAGACAGGCGGCGACTCCGCGGTGTCCTGGTAGTCGTTGGAGTACTGCACGTCGCTGACCGTGGCGAAGGCGGCGCCAAGCCCGGCGCCGGCGTAGGGGGTCAGGCGGCGGGTCACCCGGAAGTCGCGGTACACGTTGAGCGCCAGAATCCGGGTGGTGAGCCAGCCGATCGAAGCCACGTCGTTGGAAACCACGGTCCCCTCCCGGCCGATCCAGGGGCTGCCGTCGAAATACTCGAGAGAGGCGAATTCCTGGCCGATGTCGTTCCTGCTCCGGGAGAACGAGACCTCCAGGCGCAGGCCGCCGAGGCCGCGGCCGAGGGCGAACTCGAACCCGTGGCCGGCATCGGCGTCAATGTCGTAGCCCCAGCGGTACCCCGACAGCTCCGGGGCGGGATCGGCGGTGAAGCAGGGGTCGGTCGGATAGCAGACCGTGTCCCGGTTCCAACCGGTCTGGTCCATGCCCGAGCTCAGGGCAAGACCGGATGCGCCGCTGAAATACCATCCGTACCGTCCCGCTTCGGCATGGGCATCTCCCGCCCCCACGGTGCAGCCGAGTGCGCACAGCATGACCAGCCCTGTTCTCATCAAAAACCTCCTGCCATGAACCGCAGACCCCGAGTCCGCGGGGGTACTGAACCTCGGCGCCGGCGTCGAGGAAATGGGCTCAGGTTCGCGACCGCTCTACATACCTGTTTCGCAGGCCCTCCCGGCCATCTCGAGAAACTGCGGATGGAAGTCGGAAAAATGCGTTCCCGCGGAGTTGCGGGTCATGACGACGATCAGCTCGTTCTCCGGATCGATGCGCAGGGTCGCCGCCGATGCCGCGCCGTGCCCGAAGGTCGACTCGCCGAGCCCCTCCTTCCTGTGCCACGTGGCGCCGATCCCCCACTCGACCTCCTGGCCGTTTGACAGCACCTGCTTCGCCGGCAGCATCTGCGCGAACGTCTCCTCGCCGAAGAAGCGCAAATCCCCGTAAGCGCCGCGATTGAGCAGCATCTGCGCGATGCGGGCGATGTCGGCGGGAACGCTGGTTGCACCCCCGGAGGTGTCGGTGACGTGGGTGTTCGTGCAGCCGAGCGGGTCGAGGAGGTGGCGTTTGTAGAACATGGGGATCGCCTCGCCGGTCAGCGCTTCGATCACCTTGCCGCCGATGGCGTACCCGGCCCCGTTGTAGCTGTGCTGCTCCCTGACGGGCAGGAAGGGGTAGTACCCGGCGACGATCTCCTCGAAGTCGTGCAGGTCGTCCCCCCAGTGCCCCCACAGGCCGTTGGTGTGGATGTAGAGATCCCGGATCGTCAGCGGCCTGGAGACCTCGATGCCGCGCAGGGAGGGCAGGTAGGTGTCGAGCGGGGCGTCGAGATCGACGAGTCCCTGGTCGACGAGCATCATCATCAGGGTGCCGGACAGGAGCTTGGTGATCGACGCCATCCAGCTGCGGTCGTCGACCGTCATCGGCCTTCCGTCCCGCGTGCCGTACGCCTCGTGCAGGACGAGCACCCCCCGCCTTGCGAGGGCCACGGCGAACCCCTGGTCCGATTGTTCCGCCCACACCCGGCACAGGGAATCGATGCCGGCCACTGCTGCCGGCGACATCCCGGCTTCGGCCGCCGATCCCGGGCGCAGCACCGGCGCCGGCTCACCGGCGAGCGGACGGGGGCAGACGAACGGTTCGGCGGCGGCGGTTGCCGCCCCCTGCAGCCGGCGCTTCAGGTCCACCCACCACTGCCGGTCCCTTGCCCCGGCGTCGTTTCCAGGCCCGACCGGTTCTTCCGCGCCCGGTTCCTCTTCGTAGAGGCCGGCCAGCAGGGCGGCGCCGCGGACATCCTCCTTCAGGCTCTCGACGAACCGCCACTTGGCGTACTCGGCGATGGATTCGGCGTGGCGCGCCGCGGTTTCGGGAGCGATCCCGAGCTGATCCGGGAGCCGCACCGACCCTATCACGTCGTTCTCCCGCCACCACGAAACCGGCGCCGGCTGGCGGAACAGGGTGCGGTAGCGGCGCAGCACTCCCGAGTGTTCGGTGTCGATTTCGATGACGGCGCCGTAGCGGCCCGGCCTCTCGGCCGCGGTCACTTCCCGGAAGCCGCTGTCGAAGTACCGGGTGCGCACCCCGAAGCGCCCGGCCAGCCCCTCGACCCGCGTCGGCCGTTCAGGCCCGCAGGGGGGAAGCTCCACCCCGGTGAAGACATGAGGGTCGCAGATCACTTTCATCTGCATCAGCTCCCGGGCGGCCAGCTGGCGCGGGTCGGGAAGCTCGATGCGCGCGATTTCCCGGCCCTCCGCGACCGCCGACAGGGTGCCGTACGGCTCGTCTTCGGGCAGCAGCGGCAGCTCGACCGTTGCCGACGCCCTGGTCGCGTCCCGCTCGAACGCGGTTTCCGCCGCCAGCCGGTCACCCGACATCAGGCTGACCCTGGCCCCGGCGAGCTCCGGCACCGCGGCCAGGTCGAGCCGCAGGCGCGTGCCGTCGAGACCGGCGGACGAGACCACCTCGACCGGCGGCCCGGCTTCTTCCGCCAGCCGCAGGCGGTGCATGTTGCCCGGGTACATGTGGGCGGCGTCGCGAGGGTACCACAGCGCCCGGTACCAGTCCCACTCCTCCCTGACATCGGAGTCGTTCACGTAGATCTGGAAACCGGCCTCTGCTCCCGTCGCCGGCTCGCGGCCGAGGTTGGCCCAGGGCATCAGCACCTCGAAGACGTACCCCGTTGCGGTCAGCGACCGCGCCGCCCTGAGCTCGAGCTCCGCCATCGATTCCCCGCCCTCCCGGTGGTCGAAGAACTTCCTGCGCACCTCGGGGAACTCCGGGTCCCGCCCGGGGCCGAGGTAGACCTGGTAGAGGGTCTTCGCACCCGGCCCCGTCGACGCGAACAGCTCGATCGAGTCCTTCGACCACAGCTCGGTCATCGAGGGGTGTTCCACCGGGACGTCGTCGTGAACGGTCAGCAGCAGGAGCAGGCCCTCGTCGTCCCAGCCGAGGCGGAAGCGGACGTCGAGATCGGCGGCCGGGGTCGGGGTTCCCTCCTTGCTTTTGATCACGCCGATGCGCAGCCCGCGGTCCCCCCACTCGGATCCGTCCCCGTCGACGACGATCCCCTCGAGCCGGGGCACGTCGAACACCATGTCGTCTTCCGGCAGGGCGGCGGCGGCGGCCGCCAAGGCCAGCGGAAGCAGCAACTTGCAGAGCTTCACTTCGCACTTTCTCCTTGTATCTTGGTTCAGTACTTGGGAATCACTTCACTGCTGAAAGGAGAAAACGATGGCCTGGATCGACGCCCATATTCACCTCTGGACTTCCGACGTAGCCAGTTACCCCCTCGCCGGAGGGCAGGCCGCCGAGGACCTCGACCCTCCAGACTTTACGCCGGAGATGTACCTGCGTCACGCGCGACCGTCCGGGATCGGGAAGGTCGTCATCGTGCAGACGGGCTACCACGAATTCGACAACAGCTACGCAATCGACGCCCTCGAGCGCTTCCCCGGCGTGTTCAGCGCAATAGGCATCGTCGACGAGATGAAGGAGACCGTCCAGGAAGACATGGAGGCCCTGAAGGCACGGGGCGTTCGCGGGTTCCGCATCGGCGTCGACTACGACGGCCCGCAGTGGGACCGCCTTTTCGAGGCCGCCGCCCAGACCGGTCAAGCCATGTGCCCCCTCACCCATCCGGCCGGCGCTCCCGCCATCAGGGAAATGGCCGCCAGGCACCCCGATACGACGGTCGTCGTCGACCACATGACACGGGTAGGGGAGAGGGAGCCGGTAAACGACGCTCATATTGAGCTGTTGACCGATATCGCCACCCTGCCGAATACCCACGTCAAGATATCCCGGCTCCACGCTCTGGGCGACGGTCCGCCGCACGACGACCTCATCCCCATGATACGGCGGGTCATCGACGCCTTCGGTCCCGGGCGGTGCATGTGGGGGAGCGACTCGCCGTACCAGGTCGTCAAGGAAACGATGGAGGACTCGATCTCCGTTGTGCGCGACAGGCTCGGCCTCTCCGAGTCCGACCGCGACCAGATCCTGCGCGGCACCGCGGAGCGGCTCTTTTTCAGCTGACGAGCTGTTGAGTCCGGATTTCCCTAACTCCTGAAGCATGGAAAAACGGCAGGTCAGTCTCCGACGCGGAAGAGGATCTTGTACAGCACGGGCACGAACAGCAGGGTGATCACCGTCGCAAAGAGCAGGCCCACCATGATGGACACCGCCATC
>JAPOZF010000174.1 GCA_026706165.1 Gemmatimonadota bacterium | reverse complement strand
CCAGCCGCGCAGCTTCCGGTGGAACCCGGGGATGCATGCGAAAGCCCCCTGGTTGGCGGCGGTATCGGTCAGGTAGAGGATTCCCTGGACGCCGATCCGCTCCGGCAGGTTTTCGATCCGGAGGTCCCAGTGCAGCCAGGGCCCCACGAAATCCTGACCGGTCCGCTCCGGCGGGTTGATGCTGGCGCGGTCGCGGCTGACCCGCAGCCTGCGGGTGCCCACGATCTGCGCGAACGCCTCGTGCACGCGCGGGTGCTGGCGGTTGTCCCACAGGGCTTGGTGCTGGTAGATCTCCTTCATGATCCCGCGCGGGGGATCGCTGTACCAGGTCTCCGGGTCGTCCGGGTCCATTTCGGCGAATTCCCACACTGCCTTCTCCGCGGCGCGGCAGTTCTCCAGGGGCACGGCCCGGCGCGCCACCACGTAGCCGTTCTCCTCCCAGAAATCGAGATCCTCGCTGCTCAACACGGGTTCGGATGCCGTCATGTTCAGTCCTCCGTCCTCGGATCGAATCGGTGTTTCAACTCTTCCATGCTGAAGCCGTCTCCCTGCAGGAAGCGGAAAAACTCTTCCTCTTGGCCGCGCACCTCCTCCGCCCGGGCGGCGACGTCCGCGGCGATTTCCAGCGGCACCGACACCAGCCCGCTCCCGTCTCCGTGCAGCAGGTCGCCGGGGGCGATCTCGAGGCCGCAGATCTCGACCGGGGTGTTGAACTCGAGGTAGGCGGGGTACCCGTGGGAGACCACCCAGCCGGCGCCCCCGAGCCTGACGAGAACGGCGCAGAACATGTCGCCGAAGACGCAGCCGCGGCGCTGGTCCGCCCCCTCGTGCCGGGCGACGAGGACGAACGGTGTTTCCGCTTCCGGGAGCAGCTGCACCAGCTCGTCCACCCTCGCCGGACGGGTGTCTCCCGGGGTCGCGGTGTCGACCTTGCAGGTGAAGGCGCGCCCGACCATCGGGGCGGCGATCCCGGGGGTCTGGCAGACCAGCCGGTTGTCGGCGTACCCGGTGGTGGGGTCCCGGACCTCGAAATGCTCGATGGCGTTGGCGACCGTGGCGCTGTCGAAGCGCCGCAGCTTCTCGATGACCTCGTCCATGGGGGGCGCTGCTGGAGCCCGGGCCCGGGAGATCTCGAAGGCCGAGCCCGACTACCGCCGGTTCGGGGTCTGCCCGCGGGCCGCCTCGCTCACCTCGCGGCCGGCGCGGAACAGGTTGGAGAAATCGACGTTGAGGTTGAGCCAGCGCACCACGAGAGACATCCAGCGGGCGTAGGTCTCGGGGGAGTAGAAGGTGGAAATCCCGAGGACCCTGCCGGACCTGCCGACCTTGGCGGCGACGGTCTCGACCGCCTCGACGACCTCGGGGTCCTGGTGCTGTCCGAGCTTGCCGAACGATCCGGACAGGTCGTTGAGCCCGAGGCAGTAGATGTCGAGCCCGGGCACCTCGAGCATCTCGTCGAGGTTGGCGACCGCGTCCCTGTGCTCGATCTGGATGGCGACGATCGGCTCGTCCCCTTTTTCGGCGAGGTAGTCGGGCTGGGTCATCGCCCCGTACCCCGTACCCCGGCGCGGCCCGTACCCCCTGACCCCGCGCGGCGGATAGCGGCAGGCCTTCACCGCGGCTTCGGCCGCGGCCGCGTCGTTTACCTGCGGCACGATGATCCCGGCGGGTGCGAGGTCGGCCACCGGCTTGATGACGTTGACGTCGTTCCACTGCACGCGAATGAACGGCGCCGCCCCGGTGCCGCGGTGGGCGGTGACCATCTGCAGGGCGGTCTCGATCCCGATGGCGCCGTGCTCTATGTCGATCCAGGTGAAGTCGTACCCGGCCTCGGCGATCAGCTCGCAGATCGCCGGGTCGGCGAACGTAACCCCCATGCCGATCAGGGTCTCCCCGGCCAGCAACCGCTCCCGGAACCGCTGCGCGTTGTTGATGTCCATTTTTTCGATTCCCGCTTCAGCTGCCGCTGACCACCGGCCCCCGGCTGGCACGCTCGTGGAGGTCGGCGAATTCGCTGCTGCCGTCGTCGTCGATCAGCTCCGTGCTGCATCCCCAGTCGTCGACCGGTCGGTTCCCCTTGCCGAAGAAATCCCACTTCTGGCCGGAGTTCGCGAAGTAGACGCGTGCGCCCCCGGGCCGGATCACGCAGGTCAGCCGCCGCGGCAGGCTGTGGTCGGCCTTCTCAACCCGGTACTTCTCCAAGGCCTCCTCGTCCAGCTCGATCCCGAGGCCGGGGCCCTCCGGCACCCGCGCGTGCCCGTCGACCACCGGCAGGCGCTCCCTGAGCAGGCTGTGCTCGTAGAGCTCGTGGCAGGTGATCGTCGGCCACTGCGCCTGCTCGAGCACGGCGCTGAGATGCAGCGACAGGGCCGTCGTCGGGGCCGCCCCGACCATCTGCAGGAAGAAGGGCATGTTGACGGCGGCGGCGGCGGCTCCGTCGCGCATGATCCGCGACACCCCGCCCCCGAGGATCCAGCCGTCGCAGACGCCCCCCATCTCCAAACCTTCGCGCGCCCCGATGGAGCCGTAGTGGTGGGCGACCGGCCTCTCGATCTGCGTGCGCATGTAGCGGTTCCCGGCCGCGTCGTTCCGCGGCAGCGGATCCTCCCAGATCTTGATCTTGGGGAAGGCGCGCTCGAGCTCCCGCAGCAGCGGCACGGCGTTGGCCGCGTTGTTGAGCATGGCGTTCCAGTCGGCGTCGATGCGGAAGTGGTCGGGGGTGACCTCGCTGATGCGGCGGATGGTCTCGCGCACGTCCCACCAGGGCCGCGTCTTGATCTTGATGCAGTTGTATCCCAGCCCGACCGCGGTCTGCGCCTCGACTGCGTACTTCTCCGGCGACATGTCGTGGTCCCAGAAGGAGATCGCCGCCCAGTCCCGGCACTTGCCGCCGAGAAGCCGGTAGAGCGGCACCCCGGCCAGCTTGCCCGCCGCGTCGAACAGCGCCATCTGCAGCCCGGCGCCGAGCGAGTCGTCCCACATGGTCTCGAACGGGGAGCGGCCGATCACCTTCTCTTCCGCCTGCACCCTCCCCCAGGTGTAGTTCTGCACCGTCTCCCCCCAACCGCTGATCCCGGCGTCGGTGTCGACGCGGGTGATCTCGAGTTCCGACCAGGTGTGGATGCCGGCCCGCTCCATCTCGCGGCGCACCCTGTCGACGAAGGGAACCACCAGGGTGAAGCGCTCCAGGCCGGTAATTATTGCCGTCATCGTCTCCTTCCTGTCCCGGTGATGGACGCTCCCCTCATCTGCGCACCGACGGGGCCTGCATGACCGCCTGCTGCTCCCCGGTCATGTCCTGGATGTAGTCGGGATAGGTGATGGTGTGGGCGCCGCGGCTGTAGGCCAGGAAGGGGGGGCTGAACTTGTAGAGCAGGGCCCGCCGCTGGTGCGCGGCGGTCCAGGGCAGGGTACCGTGGGTCAGGGTCTCGGTGAAGATGACCGCGTCCCCGGCCCTGGCGTTCACCTCGAGCACGTGCTCGCGGTGGCGTTCCCAGAGCTTCATTGCCTGCGGGCAGGGCAGGTTCGACTTGTGGCTTCCGGGGATCACCGCCACGCCGCCGTCTCCGGGGCCCTCGTCGGCGAACAGGTACTCGACCACGGTCAGGCCGGTGTAGATGCGGCCGTCCTTGAAGAAGTAGGCCTCCGAGAAGTCGCGCTCGAATCCGCCCCCGTGCAGCACCCCGCCCTCGCAGCCGGCGTCCATGGCGATCAGGCCCGGCCCGTGATCGAGGCGGTAACCCTCCCCGAGAATCCCCTCGAGATACGGCCTGACCCCCGGGTGCAGGAGAAGCTCGCGGAACAGCTCGCACCAGGGACGGTCCCAGGCGAGCATGCCGCCGAGGTCGAGGCGCCTCGAGGTGCCCTTCAGGGCAACGGACTCCCGGGCGAGGGAGCGGTCGATCTCCTGCATCTGATCGGCGTGGCGGTCGATCGCCTCGTTGCCGCGGCGCACCTCCTCCGGGGACAGCACCTGCGGCAGCACGAGAAAGCCGTTGAGGTCGAACAGGTATTTCTCTTCGTCGTTCATTGGCGGTAGCACTCTCAGTGGGCCGGCCGATCGATGCAGTGCATCTGCCTTGGCGGCAGGCGGCGGACCCGGTCTATACTTGCCCCGGTTTCCGGCGGCAACAGGAGTGACAAGGAACCTGTCTCAAATCGAAAATGACCCAAACATCTGGTCAGCATGCCGAGGAAATGACGGGTACCCTTCTGCCGGACCGATTTGAGACAGATCTACTTTCCCGCCCGTGGGATCACCGGCGTACTGTCGTTTCTGAAAACTCTCAGACAATTCGAGAAAGGTTCAAGGTATGTCCGAATCGAATTCACAGACAGTTCTGATCCGCCCCGGGCTGCTCGCCGACGGCCTCGGCGGCAGCGCCCGATCCGGGGAGGCGGTTTTCGTCCGGAACGGCCGCATCGCCGCGGTCGGACCGGCGGAAGCGGTCGCCAAGGAAGCGCCCCCGGACACCCCGGCAGTCGACCTGCCCGGCTGCTGCCTGACCCCCGGACTGATCGACGGCCACACCCACCTCAGCCTGGCCGGCGACGGCCGCCCCTACGTCCAGATGTTCGGCGAAAGCGACGAGACCATGGTGCTGATCGGCGCAATGAACATGCGCCGCCACCTGAGCGCCGGCATCACCACCCTGCGCGAGCACGGGGCCCGCAACCGGATCGGTTTTACCCTCAAGGAAGGACTGCGGCGGGGATACATCCCGGGGCCCCGCATGCTGGTCAGCGGCCGCCCGGTCACCTGCACCGGGGGCCACTTCCACATGTGCAACGAAGTCGCCGACGGCGAGGAGGAGATCCGCCGTTCGGTGCGGCGGCTGGTGCACGAGGGGGCCGACTACATCAAGGTGATGGCTTCCGGCGGCGGCACGGCCGGCACCATCCCGGGGATCGCCACCTACTCTACCCGGGAGCTGCAGGCCCTGGTCGGGGAGGCGCGCCAGTTCCACCGCCTCACCGCCGCCCACTGCCGGGCAAAGGAGTCGATGGTGCGGGCCGTCGAGGCCGGCATCGACCTGATCGAGCACGTCG
>JAPOZF010000114.1 GCA_026706165.1 Gemmatimonadota bacterium | reverse complement strand
AAAAGACCGTACAGCGACTGAGCTCCGGAACAGATCGAGGAAAAAATGTCGGTTCGACCAGATCCAGGGTGTGAAATCTTTCCCCTCGATACAGGCGGCGAAATCATCCTCCACCGGCGGGACTGCATCACCGGAATGCAGGAGCTGGTGGAACCGGAATCTGTCGATGTCGTGGTGACTTCGCCCCCCTACAACCTGGGGGTCGCCTACGGATCATACGACGACAAGGTCCCGCGAGCCGAGTACCTCGACTGGGTCGAGGCATGGGGAGACGCCCTGCTCCGGGTGTTGAGCCGTCACGGATCGCTGTTCCTCAACGTGTCGGGTAAACCTTCGGAACCCTGGGGGCCCTTCGAGATCCTTCAGCGGCTCCGCAGCCGGTTCGCGCTGCAGAACACCTTGCACTGGATCAAATCGATCGCCATCGACTCCGGGCAGGCCCAGGGCACCCTCGGAGGGATTTCCGAATCGCAGGGTATATCCGGAGGCTCATCCTGCACTGCCGGAAGCGGAAATTCCGGTGACGCCGAGGCGCCTGCGAAGAGCGTCACCGTTGGCCACTACAAGCCGATCAACAGCAGGCGCTACGTCAACGACTGCCACGAGTTCATCTTCCACCTGACCAGGTTCGGGGACGTCGAGCTCGACCGACTCGCGGTCGGAGTGGAGTACCAGGACAAGTCCAACGTCGGCAGATGGTCGGGGGCGAAGGACGACCTGCGCTGCCGAGGGAACACCTGGTTCATTCCGTACCGGACGATTCAGAGCCGCGACCGGGAACGGCCCCACCCGGCTACGTTCCCGGTCAGGGTGCCCGAAATGTGCATCCGGCTGCACGGGCTGCAACGGATCGACCGCGTCATGGACCCCTTCCTCGGGCTCGGACACACCGCCCTGGCGTGCAAGGGGCTGGGCATCTCCTGCCTGGGGTTCGAGCTGGATGAAGGGTACTTCTCGGAGGCATGCAATTTGTTGGAAGCCCTGGATCCGGAGACGGGCAGGGAGAGTTAGTTGTCTCTATGCGCTGCCCCCGCCGCCGGAGTCTTCCCTGCAGCAGGCTCCCTCACATGTGCGCGGCCCTCCACTCGTAGCATTTTTCGAACCCGACCGCCCCGGGGGTTTCCTCTCCTTCGTACTCTACCGCCCAGACCCCGTCGTACCCCGCTTCCTTCACGCAGGCGGCTGCGTGTCCGAGGTCGATTTCCCCTTCCCCGAGCACTTTCCCCCGGTACTGCTGCCGCGAACCCGTCCCATCTTTTATATGGACGTGAAACACGTGGGGCGCCACCAACTCGTAGAACCGGTTGCAGCGCTCGATGTCCCAACCCGCCCAGCGGTAGTTCATGGTATCGAGGTTGACCCCGAGCCGCCTGGAACCGACCCGTTCTATCAGGCTCACCTGCCACTCGCCGTCGTTTGTCGCCATCCCGTGGTTGTCGAGGGCGATGCGCACTCCCGAAGTCTCGGCGAAGTCCACGCAGCGCTTGAACGCCTCCAGCATCGTGCCGTCCCACCGGTCCCGGGGAACCTCTTCTCCCCAGCCTCCGTCGCTGCGCACGACGTCGGTGCCGGTGTGTGGAATCCACTCGCACAGCTTTCGGTAGCGGTCGATTTCCGCTTCCTGTTGCGCCGGGTCGGCCCGGAGAAAGTTGTTGCCCGCCGCAACGGCGCTCACCGACATGCCGTGGCGCTCGAGCATTTCCCGGACCTCCACGGCAGCCCTTTCCCCTTCCCGGGTCTCGTCCGACCACACGTCCCGGAACTGCAGCTCGCAGTACCGGTAGCCGATCTCCGCTGCCCTGGCGGCAAACCCCTCGAGGTCGTAGCCGCCCCAGTTGTGGTGCACCACCCCTGTTTTCGCCATCTGGCGTCTCCTCTTTCGGGTTCAGTACAGGCGGACCGCCGTTTGCAGCCCCGGCAACCGTGTCGAGGATCAGTGTGCCTTGCGGTAGTGGGCTTTCAGCAGGTCCTCGCCGAAGTCGTTCTGCAGGTCCCGCCACACTGCGTGGATGTGGTTGGCGTCGTTTTGCGTGTTGTCGTACTCGGCGACGAAGGCCGGGCCCTGCACCCGGTAGTAGTGCCCCTGTCCGCGCTCCGCCCGGCCGGCCCAGGCGAAGTGGGCCTTTTCGTAGTCGGCGCCTTCCAGCCTGGTGTGCTCCAGCGCCGCCACCGCCTCGGGCAGGCGGTCGACGTAGACGGCGACCAGATCCTTGAGCTGCTGAAGCTGGCCGGCGTTCATGTCCGCGCCTGCCAGTCCTTCCGCCTTCACTTCGTTGCGCACGTGGGGGACCGCCCTGGTGAGGATGTCGGAAGGGGCTTCCCCTGCCACTACCGCCTGCCGCCGCTGCTCCCCGTCGAGATCGTTCAATAGCCCGCGCGCCGTCTCCTCCTCTTCTCTCAGGGCTCTCAGGCCCTCTTGGGCGCCGTGGCGCACCTCGGCCGGGTTGGCGCCGAAAAAAACCGGGCTTGCTGAAATCAGCTCCCCGTCGAGAACCGTGTTGTTCAGCGAGACGTGATGCCCCTCGAAGCGCCACCCCCACGTCCCCTCGCCGCCGGGGGTGCCGAACAGGGTGACGAAATACAGGCCGGGGTCGCGCGCGAACTTCCGCCCCTCTCCTTCGATCTCGGCGAGGATGGGTTCGAGCTCGATGATGGTGTTGGCGCGCCTGTGGGCGGCCGAGCTCAGGCCGGTGGCGACCAGGTTCTGGGTGAGGCCGCGCTGCCGGGCATCCATTTCCTTGAGAGGCAACCCGGTCCGGCGGCGCGGAATGTAGTGCCAGTTCTTCCGTTCCTCATCGTCGAAACCCACCACCGCTTTGGCGCGCTGATCGGAGGTGAAGTTTGCCAGCAACTCGGCAGCGGCGCCGGCCATGCGCCTCGCCGCCTCCGTTCTGACAATGTTGTCTTCGGTTTTCATTGTGTCCCTCGCTTCGTTGGCTGATCCGCGGGGGTCCTGGCGCTCAGGTCGTCGTCGAGGTCGATTGTCGCGACCTCCTCGCCGGGCATCGCAACGGCGATGCGCAGGAAGTCGAGCGGAGCGCTGCCGGGGTTGTAGATGCCGTGACCCTTTTCGACCCCCTGATAAGTCACCGAGCCCGGTCCTACCGCGAAGGTGTCCCCGTCTACGGTCATGTAGCCGCGGCCCCTGAGTATGACGAAGCATTCCTCGAGCGCTTTGTGGTAGTGGTAGCCGACGGCGCTTCCTGGAGACAGAATCGCGTGGTCGAGAAAGGTCCAGCTGCTGAGGAAGTCACCTGGGCCCCAGATGTGGCGGGTCGCTATTTCTCCACCCCCGCCGTGAATGGAGGGCCGCCGCTTCAGCTTTGCGGGGTCGACCGAGTCGATCCGCAGGTGACCGGCCGGCGACCCCTGCGGCAGGCAAACCCCTATCGACAGGGCGGTGCAGCTCCTCGCCGTCGCCCGCAGGCGTGAGGCTCCCGTAGCGACAACGGCCGCAGTTTCTCTTACCTCTGCGGCGTCGCCGTTGCCTTCGAACACGGCCTCCCCCTTCAGGATTAGGAACCCCTGCTCGCAATCGCCGTCCGGGGATTCGGCCGCTTCTCCCGGAGGAAGCACCACGAGATCGAAGACCCGCCAGGGAGTTGCGAAACGGGACCTTGGAAAGACAGGACGCGCGCGTGCCCGCGGGACCTTCTCCTCCAACGACAACTGTGCGTGCCTGAACACTGTGATCGGTACCTGCCTGCGATCGGTAGGCGCAAAAAGTATGGGTAGTCACGCACCGGCCGCTACTCAATCGATCTCCTGCCCCCGGCCGCCGGGAAACCCTTAGACGCGCTTCTTCAATGGGCAGTCGGGGCCGATGGGCAGATAAACGGCGACGCGAGATGTACAGAACTGGAGGTCAGGAGATCGAGCGCCCCCCAGAGGAACCATGCAGGGGCACCGGCAACCCCCTGCCTGCATCGCCTGTCATGCGAGCGGAGCCGGATCAAATGGAGACGCCGCAGAGCAAACGCCATCCCGCAGGTCCCCCGCCGGTTGCCGTTCACCTTCAAACAGGAAGAGGCCCAGATGGTCTTCCTGAAGGAATTGCCGTCAGCGAGCAGCGCAACGGGCTTCGTGGGCGAGCAGGAATTCCTTTATTTCCACTCCCCCTGAATAGCCGGTAAGGCTGCCATCGCTGCCGACGACACGGTGGCACGGGACGATTATGGGGAGAGGATTGTTGCCGTTGGCTGCCCCTACGGCGCGACTCGCCTTCGGCCTGCCGACACGCCGCGCGATCTCCCCGTACGAAGCCGTCCTCGCGAAAGGGATTCTGGCAAGCTCCCTCCACACGTGCTGCTGAAAAGCGGTGCCGCAGGGTGCAAGCGGCAGATCGAACTGGTTCAGGTCTCCGGCGAAATAGGAATCGAGCTGCCGGCGGGCCCCGAAAGCTGGATCCGGTGCGGGCGTCCAGCCGGAATCCGGCTCGATCGCCTTGCTGCCTTCGAGAAAGCTCACCCGGGTCAAACCACTCTCTGTCCAGGCCAGCAGCAACGCGCCAAGCGGGCTCTCGATGGTCGCGCAGTACACCGGAGATTGAACGGGTTTCCTTCCCCCGGGAGCCGGTGGAAATTCACCCGTCGCCGGAGCAGGCCCGCCAGGGACTGCTCCGTTCGCAACTGAAACCCTTGAGGAAGTGAAGGAGAGCCCCTAGCTTGCGGGAGACGGTTCTTCTTCGAAGAAATCCGTTCTGATCGTTTTCAGGTAATCCTGGAGGGCGGCGCCGTCAGCCGGGAGATCGAGGACGTCGGAAAAGGGCCACATGTCTCCCTGGAGAAACTCCACGGCACTCACCTGGTCCTGACTGGTTGGGCCCGCAGCCATGTCTTTGATGGCTTGCAGGATGACTGCCGCTGCGAGGCGGCGGTGACCGTCAAACTGGGAGCGATACGCTGATTTGCGTTCTTTTGCCATTTCTCAAAGCCAGTATGGGATCATTCACAAGCTGAATTTCGTCTTGAAAACCGCAACTTTAATCTAAGCATTGAAAAGACGTTTCGACAGGCTTCGAGATCCGGTTTTTTTGCATTCCACGCCGTCGAGG
>JAPOZF010000700.1 GCA_026706165.1 Gemmatimonadota bacterium | reverse complement strand
CATCAAGACCTTCTGGATCATGAACACCATCGAGATCTCCCAGGTCGCCCTGTGGTACGGGGCCAACGACATCGACGGCACGGTGATGGACTACGAGATCACGCGGCGCAGCTTCGAGGAAACGCAGCAGCGCCTGTCCCGGCAGGAGCTGCTCGACCGCATCGCCGAGGCCGGCCGCGAGCCGGTCGAAAGGGACAGCCTCTACAACGTCGTCGAACCGGCGGCGGAGACCGTCGAGGCGGCCGGGTAACCCGCGTGTCCGCGATAGCCGACATCTCGGAAAGGGTCTTTTCGGGGGAGCGCCTCGGCAGCGAAGACGCCCTGCGCCTGTTCGCCCACCCCGACCTCGCCGAGCTCGGCATCCTGGCGAACCGGGTCCGGATGGAGAAGCACCCCGAGCCGGTGGTCACCTACAACGTCGGCCGCAACATCAACTACACCAACGTCTGCTGGGTCCGGTGCGACTTCTGCGCCTTCTACCGCCCCCCTGGGTCAGACGAGGGGTACGTGCTCCCGAACGAGCAGATCTTCGCCAAGATCGACGAGCTCGTCGCCTTCGGCGGGGCCGAGCCGAAGTCCTGCGAGATCCTGATGCAGGGTGGGCTCAACCCCAGGCTGAAGCTCGGCTACTACGAGGAGCTGCTCTCCGAGATCCGCGACCGCTACCCGATGGTGCAGCTCCACTGCCTGTCGGCGACGGAGATCATCTACATCGCCCACATTTCGCGGCTCTCCCTCGGGGAGACCATAACGCGGCTGCGCGCCGCCGGGCTCGACTCGATTCCCGGCGCCGGCGCCGAGATCCTCGACGACGGCGTGCGCGACGTCATCGGCTTCCGCAAGGACCGCAGCGACGAGTGGCTCGAGGTGCACCGGATCGCCCACGGCCTCGGCATGCGCACCACGGCGACGATGATGTACGGCCACGTCGAGACCGTCGAGCACCGCGTCGAGCACCTGGAGAAGATCCGCGACCTGCAGGACGAGACCGGGGGGTTCACCGCCTTCATCGCCTGGAGCTTCCAGCCGGACGAGACCGCGCTCGGGGCCGACCCCGGGCGTTGGGACGGGGTCAGGGCGACCGGGTTCGACCACCTGCGGACGGTGGCGGTGGCGCGCCTGTTCCTCGACAACGTCGACAGCCTCCAGGCCTCGTGGGTGACCCAGGGGCCCAAGATCGCCCAGGTCAGCCTGCGCTACGGCGTCAACGACTTCGGCAGCACCATGCTCGAGGAGAACGTCGTCAGCGCCGCGGGCACGAGTCACACCAACGAGATGGACCTGCCGGCCATGGAGCGGCTGATCCGCGACGCCGGGTACCGGCCGCAGCGGCGCAACACCCGCTACGAGTGCGTCGCCACCCCCGCGGTGCCGCAGGCCGCGGCTGCCGCCGCGGAGCCGGTCTCCGCGGCTTCATGAGCCGCCCCTCGCCCCGGGCGCCGGGACCCCGCCCGGGTCTGTATACGGGCCGGTGGGAAGCCGCGCCGCAAGAGAAAAAGCGGCCGTGCTCCCAGCTCCCGGCGCTCTCTGACTGACATGCCCCCGCCCCTGCAGAGCCAGCCCCCCCACAGGCCGCGGGTGCGCCTCGGGGCGGTGAGCTTCCTCAACTCGAGGCCGCTGACCGCCGCCCTCGAGGACTGCCTCGACGAAGGCCCCTTCTCTCTCGTGTACGACCTGCCGTCGGCCTGCTCCCGCGACCTGCGCGCCGGCCGCATCGACCTCGGGTTCGTGCCCACCATCGAGTACGCTCTCAGCCCGGTGCCGTACGCGCTTGTCCCCGGCGTCGCCGTCGGCTGCCGGGGGGAGGTGCTGACGGTGCGCCTGTTCTACCGCGGCGACCTCGCAGCGGTCCGCACCGTCGCCGTCGACACCAGCTCGCAGACCTCCGTCGTCCTGCTGCGCATCCTGCTGGCGGAGAAGTACGGCCTGCATCCGGCGTTCGAGCAGGCTGCCCCCGACCTCGACGAAATGCTGCACGGCGCGGACGCCGCCCTGCTGATCGGCGATCCGGTGCTGCCGCTGCTCGACGGCGGCGCCCCGAAACGGACGCGCCGCAGCCTCGACCTCGGCCGCGAGTGGGCGGACTTCACCGGGCTTCCGTTCGTGTTCGCCTGCTGGGCCGGCAGGGAAGGGGCCCTCGACCCGCGGCAGGCGCGCTGTCTCGTCGAGGCGCAGCGCCGGGGGCAGGCGGAAATCCCGCGGATCGCGCGCCGCTTCCAGCGCGAGCGCGGCGGCCGGGTCGAGCTCTACGAGCGCTACCTGCGCGAGCACGTCTCCTACGATTTCGGGGAGGCCGAGCTCTCCGGAGTGCGCGAGTTCTTCCGGCTCGCCCACCTGCACGGAGAGATCGAGCGCGTGCCGGAGCTGCGTTTCTTTCAGGTAGCCGGCCGCGGAGAGGCCGCTCCGGCCGCGGCCAGCCGGGACCAGTGACAGCCGATGTCCCTGTTCGCCCAGGTGCGGTTGTACGGCCGCATGATCAGGTTCTCGCACAGCATCTTCGCGCTGCCGTTCGCCCTGAGCGGGGCCGCCCTGGCCGCGGCGACCTCCGGCTTCTCCTGGAGCCAGGCCGGCTGGATCGTCGTCGCCATGGTCGCGGCCCGCAGCGCCGCCATGGGGTTCAACCGCGTCGCCGACCGCGACATCGACGCCGCCAATCCCCGCACCAGCAACCGCGAGCTGCCGAGCGGGGCGATGTCCGTCGCCTCCGCCGCCCTCTTCGTCGCCGTCTCCTCGGCGCTCCTGGCCGCGGCCGCGTACAACCTCAACCCGCTCTGCTTCGCGCTCTCGCCGGTGGCCCTCGCCGTCGTCTTCTTCTACTCCTGGACCAAACGCTTCACCTGGCTGTCCCACCTCGTGCTCGGCATCTGCCTCGCCCTCGCCCCGGTGGGGGCCTGGATCGCCGTGACCGGGGGCATCGCGCTGCCCCCCCTGGTTCTCGGGCTCGCCGTGCTCTTCTGGGTGGCGGGGTTCGACATCCTCTACGCCTGCCAGGACCGGGACTTCGACCGCGACAGCGGCCTGCACTCGATCCCGGTGCGCTTCGGCCTGGGCGGGGCCCTCAACATCGCCCGCGGACTTCACGGCCTCGCGGTTCTCTTCATGCTCGCCCTCGGCGCCCTGATGCCGCTCGGGTTGCTCTACATCGCCGGGGTGGCGGTGATAGCCGGGCTGCTGTTCCACGAGCACCGGCTGGTTCGGCCCGGCGACCTGACCAAGGTCAACACCGCCTTCATGACCATGAACAGCATCGTCAGCGTCGTCTTCTTCCTCTTCACCCTGGCCGACCTCCTGCTTTTCGGGGAGTGGCCGGGACTGCAAACGGTGTGATCGATCCATGACGCGAAACGGCAACGGACAGCCCCCCGGTTTCGAGCAGATCGTCGAGGTCCCCTCCCGGGAGGACGTATTCGAGGTGCGTACCCGGGCCCCGGGTCCGGAGGGCCGGCTGCCCCTGCAGATCGAGCAGGTGACCGGCTCCCCGAGCGGCGACATCTTCGCCTACAGCCAGAACGCCGGCATGGGCTGGAACCCCTCGGAGCTGGGGCGCAGCGAGTTCCTCATCATCAGCACCATGGGGGGGATCCGGGCCCCTGACGGTTCCCCGGTCGCCCTCGGCTACCACACCGGCCACTGGGAGGTGGGGCTGCTGATGGAGGCGGCCGCCGGCGAGATCCGGCGGCTGGGGGGGATCCCGTTCGCCGCCTACTGCTCCGACCCCTGCGACGGCCGCACCCAGGGGACGGCGGGTATGTTCGACAGCCTGCCGTACCGCAACGACGCCGCCATGGTGATGAGGCGCCTGATCCGCTCGCTGCCGACCCGCCGCGGCGTCATCGGCGTCGGCACCTGCGACAAGGGGCTGCCGGCGGTGCTGATCGCTCTCGCCGGCACCCGCGACCTTCCGGTGGCGGTGATTCCCGGGGGCGTCACCCTGCCCCCGGAGCAGGGCGAGGACGCCGGCAAGATCCAGTCGGTCGGGGTGCGCCTTGCCCACGGCGAGATCACCATCGACGAGGTCAACGACTACGGCTGCCGGGCCTGCGCCACGGCCGGGGGCGGCTGTCAGTTCCTCGGCACCGCGGCGACCTCGCAGGTAGTCGCCGAGGCGCTCGGCCTGACCGTTCCGCACGCCGCCCTCGCCCCTTCCGGGGAACCGGTCTGGTACGACATGGCGACGCGCACGGCGCGGGCGATGACGGCCATGGAGAGCGCCGGGATCGCCTCGCGGGACCTGCTGACCGACGCGGCGTTCCACAACGCCATGGTCACCCACGCCGCCTTCGGGGGCTCGACCAACCTGATCCTGCACGTGCCGGCGATCGCCTACGCCGCCGGGCGCCGGCGCCCCGCGGTCGAGGACTGGGACCGCCTCAACCGCCAGGTGCCCCGCCTCGTCGACGTGCTGCCCAACGGGCCGCAGTACCACCCGACCGTGCGCGCCTTCCTCGCCGGGGGGGTGCCGGAGGTGATGCTGCACCTGCGCGCCCTCGGCCTGCTCGAGGAAAGGGCCCTGACCGCGACCGGAAGGCCGCTCGGGGAGAACCTCGACTGGTGGGAGAACAGCGAGCGCCGCGCCCGCTTCAGGGAGGTGCTGCGCTCCGCCGACGGCGTCGACCCGGACGAGGTCATCATGTCGCCCGAAGCGGCCCGCGCCAAGGGCCTTACCAGCACCGTCTGCTTCCCGCGCGGCAACCTCGCGCCCCAGGGGTCGGTGGTGAAGAGCACGGCCATCGACCCGGCCGTGCTCGACGGCGACGGTTTCTACCGGCACACCGGTCCGGCGAAGATCTTCACCACCGAGCGCGCCGCGGTCGCCGCCCTCAAGGCGCAGCCGATAGAGGCAGGGGACGTGATGGTGCTGCTGAGCTGCGGCCCCCTCGGCACCGGCATGGAGGAGATAGCGCAGGTCACCACGGCCCTGAAGTACCTCGATTTCGGAAACCGGGTGGCGGTGCTGACCGACGCCCGTTTCTCCGGGTTCTCGACCGGGGCCTGCGCCGGCCACATAGGACCCGAGGCCCTCGGCGGCGGGCCGCTCGGCAAGCTGCGGGACGGGGACCTGGTCGGCGTCGAGATCGACACCCGG
>JAPOZF010000294.1 GCA_026706165.1 Gemmatimonadota bacterium | reverse complement strand
ACGGGATCGGCCTGTTCGCCTCGGCCTCTGTCGATTCCTTCGGTTTCTTCGTGCGGCCCCAGGGAAGCCCGGCCTGCTCCGGGTGCGAGTGCTGGGAGTGCGGGGAAGCCTCGCCGGACGAGTGATCGCCGCCGTCGACCGGCCACTGCGGCCGGGGTACCGGCCGCTCCCGGCTCCTGACCTCAGAAGACCAGCCGCGCCAGGCTGTGCCGGGGAAGCCTGAAGGCAACCCCGCCGTCAATCGGCTCGACCTCGAGGCTGCCGGTTTCGAACCTCGACGCCGGCAGGAAATCAGGGCTGCTCATCAGCACTCCCTCCGACAGCTCCGGGGAGTCCCCCGCGAACGACAGCCGCACCCCTGCCGCTGCGGCCGGGCTCCGGTTGACCAGGGTGACGACCAGCCGCCCGGAAGCGGGGTCCTTCGACGCGAGGCCGTCGACCTCCCCTTCGCCGTCGCCGCGCATCGCCGCCAGGCTGTTTCCCGAATGCGCCCTGAACAGGGAGAACACCTGGCCGACCGGCGTAAGGCGGGAGGCGAACGGCTCGACGACGATCGCCCCCTCGTTCACCGGCTCGAAGTAGCAGCCGATGGTCACCCCGGCCTCGGCGGCGGTGCGGCAGAGCGAGTGCAGCATGCCCCCTGCGTAGATACCCTCGGCCACCCCGGGGGTGCGGTACCAGGAGTACCACACGTTCCACTCGTCGAAGGAGATCCCGACCTCCTTCCCGGGCGGGGTGACCGCGTCGAGCCGGGCGCGCACGTCCCGGAACCGCTGCTCGGTGCGGGAAGGGGCCGCGGCGAGGCGGGCGAACTGCTCCTCCGCCTGCGCCCCGAGGTAGGTGGACAGCTCCCGGTCGTACTGGTGCAGGGCGATGTGGTCGACGATCCCGGCCAGCGGCGGCAGCCCTTCGCTGAACCACTCCTCCCGGCGCCACTCTCCCGACATCACCAGCTCCAGGTCGGCGTCGGCGGCGCGCAGGGCCTCGGCGCATGCCCGCGCCCTTTCCGCGTACTCCCGGGTCGAGTTGGGGCCCTCCATATGGCCGTACCCCAGCTCGTTGCCGAGCGACCAGTAGCGCACCCCGTACGGTTCGGGGTGCCCCCTTTCGATGCGCAGGCGCCCCCACTCGCTCTCCTCGCCGGCGTTGCAGTACTCGACCCAGGCGGCGCACTCCTGCGGCCGGTCCCAGGCGAGGTTGAGGGAGATGAACGGCTCGGCCCCCACCTCCCGGCACAGGGCAACGAACTCGTCGATGCCGACCTCGTGGAAGTCGAAGCCGAAGCTGTGCGGCAGGGTCTCGACTTCCTGCCAGGTGTTGACCGGGGGGCGCATGTCGGGTTCGAGGAGGCCGTCCTGCCAGCGGTAGTCACCGGCGAAGTTGCCGCCCGGCCAGCGCAGGATCGGGCAGCCGATCTCCTTGAGCAGGGCGACGACGTCGGGCCGCATGCCGTGAAAGCTTCCGGCGTCGAGCAGCGACACGCTGCCGATGCGAACCTCGGCCGCCCCCTCGAAGGTGATCTCGAGGCGGGCGCCGGGATCGGTCGCCTCCGCGGTGAAGCTGAACTCGTGCGCCCGCCAGCAGTCGGAGAGGGCGGCTTCCCCGGTGAACAGCGGATTCCCTCCGGAACCCCCGGTCAGGGCGACGGTCAGAGACCGGGCCGTCCCCCTGGCCGCCACCCGCAGACGGTACTGGCGGCCCCCTTCGAGGGGGATTCCCTCCTGGCCGATGCCGCACCGTTGTCCCGGGGCGCATCCCTGCACGAGCTGGCTGTGGATGTTGTTGTGGCGCCGGGCGCGCTGCAGGCGGCCCGTCATCCAGGGGCGGGTGTACGCGTCCTCGGCGTCGAGGGTGAGGAAGGTCTGCGGGGGGCCGATCCAGTACCACTCCATGGCGGCGCCGCTGAGCTGCTGCGGCTTGCCGGCGAACTTGCGGTTGCGGACCAGCTGGGAGCAGAGGCCGCGCCAGGTGCAGCTGCGGGTGTGCTCCAGGTTGTGGCCGAACAGCAGCGGCTCTATGCGCGCCCCCGCGGCCCCGGGATCTATCGAAAACTCCGTCATGCCTGCCTTCTTCATCTCTTCTCTCTTTCTCGAGTACACCAGGCTCGCATCCCCGGCGTTTCTTGAGATACCGGGCGGCTATCGTTTCCTTCAACACCCTGCCGCGAAGGCAGGCAACCGCCAACTGAAAACCAGCTTCAAAAAAGGGAGACTGTCATGAACCTGGAACATCCCGGCCGCGTCGCCGGCAAAACAGCCATCGTCACCGGGGCCGCTTCCGGAATCGGGGAAGCGACCGCCAGGCGGCTGGCCGAGGAGGGAGCCTCGGTCACGGTCGCCGACATCGACGATATCAACGGCAAGCGCGTCGCCGGGGAGATCAGGGCGGCCGGGGGAAACGCCCTTTTCATCAGGACCGACCTGAGCAGAACCCCCCAGATCGAGCGCATGATCGACCGCACCGAGCAGCACTTCGGACGCCTCGACATCCTCCACAACAACGCCATCGCCTTCCAGCACGGCTCGGCAACCGAGCTCGACGAATCCGGCTGGGACCTGACCCTGAACGTCGGCCTGAAGGCGGTTTTCCTGGCGTCGAAATACGGCATCCCGGCAATGCGCCGGACCGGAGGGGGGGTCATCATCAACACCGGCTCCGTCCACTCGCTGGTCGGTTTCGCCACCTGCACCGCCTACGACTCGGCCAAGGCCGGCATCCTCGGGCTGACGCGGGTCCTCGCCCTCGACTATGGCCCCGACATCCGCGTCAACGCGGTGCTGCCCGGGGCCATCCTCACCCCTTTGTGGGACAACCTCGAGGTGCCGGAGAACGAGCGGCGGCGCTACGCCGACATGGTGCCGGCCAAGCGGCTCGGAAACGGCGACGACATCGCCAACGCCGTGCTCTTCCTGGCGTCGGAGGAGGCCTCGTTCGTCACCGGCACCCACCTCGTCGTCGACGGCGGCCTGCTCTGCCGCGCCGAGTAGGAGCCGCCCGGTTCCGGGTGTATGGGCGGCCTTCCCGCCGCCACGGGGAGGCCCCCGTTCTCCGCTTGAAACCCGCTCGCCCGGCCTCCGGCCCGCAAGGCTTCCCTGCCCGCCCGGAGGCACAGGCTAACGGCCGTCCCGGACGAGGGTCAGAACCTGGTTGGCCGCCACCCCGGACAGCTCCCGCACCGCCCCGCCCGGCCAGCGCACCCTCAGCAGGTCGACCTCGGGAGCGGGCCCCAGGCCGAAGTGCAGGCGGGTGTCGTCCTGCGACAGGTAGCTGCCGCCGGCGCGCACCTCCCGAACCATCCGCAGCTTTCCCGCCCAGGCCGTCACCCGCGCCCCGACCGCGTGGGTGTTGGGGCCCGGGTCCCTGAGCCGCAGAATCAGCCAGTTGCCGCGGCCGCCCCCGTCGTTGCGCAGCAGGGTCGGGGCCGCGTCGAGGTTGGAGACGGCGATGTCGAGGTCGCCGTCGCCGTCGAGGTCCCCGAGGGCGGACCCGCGGCTCGACAGCTCGACCTCGAACCCGGGGCCGGACAGCCGCGAGACGTCGATGAAGCGCCCCGCACCGGTGTTCTCGTAGAGCTGGTTGGGCTGGCGGTACCTCGTCCCGAGGCCGCCGCGGTCGACCGCCGGGAAGACGTGCCCGTTGGCGACGAACAGGTCCTCGTCGCCGTCGTGGTCGCAGTCGAAGAAACCGGCCCCCCAGCCCAGGTACGACAGGCTCGACAGCCCGAGTCCGGCCTTCCAGCTCACGTCGAGGAAGCCGGCGGGGCCGCGGTTCTCGTAGTAGGTGTTGTGGTCGTGGGAGAAGTTGGTGACGAAGAGATCGAGGTCCCCGTCCCCGTCCGGGTCCCCGGCGGCAACCCCCATTCCCGACTGCTCCCGCCCGTCCTTCTCGAAGGCCGCGCCGGCGGCGACGGCGATGTCGACGAACCGACCCCCGTCGTTGCGGTAGAGCACGTTCGGCGTCGAGTCGTTGGCGACGTAGAGGTCGAGGTCGCCGTCGTCGTCGTAATCCCCTGCCACCGCGCCGAGGCCGTAGTACTCGTACTCCCGCAGGCCGGCGTCGTCCCCGGCATCGGCGAAGACCCACCCGCTCTCCGGCCCTTCGTTGCGGAAGTAGCTGTCCCTTGCGCCGGGCAGCCCGTTGGGCCCGCAGAACACATCGGTGAGCCCCCGCCAGTTGCAGTAGGCGTCGCGGTCCTCGGGGACGAAGCAGGGATCGAAGTCGACGTAGTTGGCCAGGTAGAAGTCGAGGTCGCCGTCGCCGTCGTAATCCCCGAATGCTGCGGCAGACCCCCATCCGGGGTGGGCGACCCCGGCGGCCCCGGCGACCTCCCGGAAGCGCTCCCCTTCGTTCCGGTAGAGGGCGTTGGCCCCGTAGTTGGCGAGGTACAGGTCGACGCGTCCGTCGCCGTCCCAGTCCGCCGCGGCGACCCCCATGCCCCAGCCGGCGTGGGCGGCCCCGAGCTCGCCGGCGGCCTCTGCGAAGCGCCACTCCCCGTGGTTGCGGTACAGGGAGGAACGCGGCTCCTCTCCCTGGGGGAAGCCGCCGAGGCGGGAGCCGTTGGCGAAGTAGATCTCGAGGTCGCCGTCGCCGTCCTGGTCGAACAGTGCGACCCCCCCGGTAGTGCTCTCGACGATATTCTTCTTTTCGGCGCTGCCACCGATTACGGGAATTGTGAGCCCCGACTCGGCGGCGACGTCGACGAAGCGGGCGGGCCCGCCGGGGGCCGCCGAACCAGGGAAACGGGCCTGGTCCCGGGCAATTGCAGGCCGGGCGAAAAGGTCCGCGGCGGCAACGGCAGCTGCCGCCCCGGCGGCAACGGCTGTGCCATGGGGAGAACCGGACCGACCTGGGGGTACCCGCGTTGCGGACGAGGCCTCGGACGCTCCCGCCTCAGATCCCGCTGCGAGGGCGCCGGCTGCGGCAAGGACGATTCCGGGAAGGGTCAGCTTCGCGCAAGGCGCCGCGGCCCTGCTCCCGTCCATGAGGTGGCGCCGCGGTCCTGCCCGATGGCCGCTTCCCTGACGGCTGGCAAACTGCGACGGCACCGCGAGGCCGGGCCGACCGACGGGGCCAGCCGGCGGGACCGGCC
>JAPOZF010000525.1 GCA_026706165.1 Gemmatimonadota bacterium | reverse complement strand
GGCGAGGATGTGGGATCCGAGGTTGGGGATGCGGATCCAGGGCAGGATGAGGAACCGGGGGTTGTCGATGACCAGCGGCAGGTTCTTTTTGCGCAGCCGGTGGGTCCATCCGATGAAGCGGTCGCGTGGTGCGAGCGTCCAGGCGGCGGTGCTGAAGCCGAGCATGGCGAGCGGCCAGCCGTTGCGGTCGTGGACGGCGTACCGCATCTGGGCGCCGACGAGGGTCTTGTAGCCGAGGTAGTGGTGGCGGGCGACGAACTCGTTCCAGAGCTTGCTCTGGCGGGTGCCGCCGGCGACGGTGCGGATCTCCAGCGGGCGGACCTCGTCAAGGGTCGTGGGCGGCGGGAACAGCGGCGGTTCGGTGTCCGGCCCGAAGACGATGGGGCCGGGCCGGTTCTGTTTCCACTTGGGAGGCGGCAGGGCGATGAGGCCGTCCCGGTGCATGGCGAGCATGGTGACGCGCGCCATCATGTCCTTGAGTCCGCCGTCGGGCTTGAACCAGCCGACGCGCCGGCAGAACTCCCGGGACAGGGCGTGGCGGTTGAGCGCGGGCGGCCCGGCGATCAGTTGGCGCAGCAACGCCATCTCCCCTTCGGTGAAGTCGCGCCCGTGGTAGCGGCATTCGATGCGCTCTCTCATGCGGGCGCCGTCATCTCGCGCTTGCGTCCGGCGTCCATCGACCACGGCAGCCAGGGCGACAGGTCGCCCGGCGGCCGGCCGCCGACGCGCGCGCACGCCGCCAGCCAGTCGTCGAGCCAGCGCGGCACGTCGATGCCGTTGAGCCTCAGGGTGCCGGTCACCGAGTACATGAGCGCGGTGAAGCGGGCGCCGGACTCGCTGTCGGAGCCGAACGACAGTCGCCGCCCGATGGCCGGCCCCCGCAGCAGTCGCTCGGCGAGGTTGTTGTCGAGCGGCACCCGGGGACGGTCGAGGAAGACGCTCAGCCCCTCGCGATGGTTCAGGAGCGAGCGCAGCGGCTTGCCCTCCGCTGCCTCCGGCGGCAGGCGGGCGAGTTGGCTCCCGGCCGCTGCGAACAGGCCACTGAGCGCCTCTTCCAGCGCTTCCTGCGCCGCGTCGAACGCCGGCGCCTGACGCTTGAGACCGGGGTCGTACCGCTCCAGCCGCTCCCGGTGCAGGCGGTAAACCGTGGCGATCCGCCCGAGCCACTTCCGGCACCATCCGGTCAGACGAACATGCCCGGCGGCGCACCGGATGAAGTCCCGGCGCAGGTGCGCCCAGCAGAACGACAGCGTGACGCGGCCTCCGAGAACCCGCGCCAGCTTCTTGTAGCCGCTGTAGCGGTCGCAGACGAGGATCGTCGAGGACATCGCCCCGTCGAACAGCTTCCGGGCCGCCTCGGCACTACGCGACGGATCGACATGGAAGTAGACGGCCCCGCTGCCGACCGAGGTCCACAGCCACGCGCACCCCGATCCGTCCCTCTCGCGCAGCGCCTGCACCCGCCAACTGGTCTCGTCGGCATGGCGGAGCGCCGCACCGTTCTGGTGCGCCAGGATTGCAGCGCCGACCGGCTCGAACAGCGGCCGGAAGCGGTGCACGCTGTCCGCCAGCGTACCCGGCGAGACCGGCAGACCCTGGTCGGACAGCCACCCGCAGACCCGGTGCAGGGGGCGCAGGCAGGCATAGCGCTCGAACAGGAAGCGCGCCCAGACGCTCGTTCCGTAGGGCGTGCGGGTGAACAGGCGGGGCACGGGGGGCGCCAACACCTCGGCGGGCGAGGACGCGCACCCGCACCTCCGCCGCCAACGCGGGCGGCGGATCACCCGCCGGTGTGCCCGGACCTCGATCTCGACGAGCGCGGACTCCTTGGCGCCGTTGGCCGTGTACGGGCTCCCGCAACTCCGGCACACCCGCGCATCGGACGGCGGGTGGTGCTCTTCCGTGCGTTCCTCAAGCCCCGGCCGCTGCGTGCGGCCGTGGCCGGGCGCGCCGGGCTGCTGGCCCCGCCGCCGCCCCGAACGCGGCCGCGCCTGCCTCTCGCACGTGCCGCCGGACAGTCCCTTCGGCAGCACCGTCCGCGACGCGCGAAGCTTCGCCAACTGGTCTTCGAGGTGCCCGATCCGCCGCCGCGCCGCCCGCACCCTCCGGCCGAGCCGGGCCTTCTCCCGCCTCAGCGATCCGATCGTCGCCTTCTGACGCCGCGATCGGAGCAAGGCCGTGCGCAACTCCACTCCGGTGGCCAACGGTGAACGCGCCCGCTCCGCCTCGACCTTCCGCCGCAGCCGGGCCTTCAGGCGTCCCTTCGCTCCCTCCGAGACCGTCAGCGCGTGGCGAAGCGCCCCGACCTCCTCCGACAGCACCTGAACCCGGTAACGTTGGTCCCGCAGCTTCGACAGCTCGCCGTGAATCTCCAGCATCTCGCGCAACTGCCGCCGCAACCCCAGGATGTCCGCGTCCGCTTCGATGCGCGCCTTGTGAAGCTCGCGAACTTCGGCCCCGCGCGCATCGAGCGCCTTCTCCAGCGCCCATCCCGCCTGGCGCAGCCGCGCCACCTCCATCCGCAGCGCCATCACCGTGCTGCGCTTCCCCGCGTCCACCCCGGCCTCCCGGAGCAGCCCGTGCAGACGGCCCACCTCGCGCTGCAACGCCAAGGCGTCCCGCCCCGCGCGGCGGGCAGCGCGCGTCTGGGCGATCACCCCCTTCAGCTTCCGGCGCGACGCCTCCCACCGCCACTTCCACGATCCCGCTTCGCACCGCGCCCGCACCTCCGCCCACCGCAACTCCTCGGCGCGAGCCTCCGCCGCCTCCGCACGCTCCCGCTCCCGCTCGTAAAGCGACCGCCAGTCCGGAAGCTCTGCCGCCCCGGAGCCGGGCACCGGCCAGAGCTCCTCCGGCCCCTCGGCCAGCGCCACGGCCGCGCGTCCGTTCGCGTTCCGGATCGCCATGCCACCGACGATAGCGCATTCCGGAATGCGTTACCAGACCCCCCACACACATTCCGCACGGGACGCGCGCCACCCCTTGACCGAACGGTTACATCCACGGACTTCCAAAATGGTCGAATGGAATCCCGTTTAGAACGAGGGATGTAATGAGGGAACCAGCTCGGGAGAATAGATCACAAATCTATTATTATCAGATACTTAAGAGAATTATTCCGTAAAGGGGACGGCAGTCCCCCCTGTACACTTTCCGGCAGCCGAATCGTAAAGCAACAAAGAAGACGGGGCGGTAGGAAAACCGCCCCTCCTGGGGGACTACAAGTCCCCCCTCCTAAAAGTCGTAGCGCAGGCCGAACTGGACCTGACGGGCGTCGCCGGCGCTGCGGATGGTTCCGAACGCCGCCGAGCCGAAGCTGGTATTGGGATTCCCGAAATTCACGTGGTTGAAGGCGTTGAAGAGCTCGACGCGGAACTGCACCCGCTGTTCTTCAGCCAGGTAGAAGTCCTTGTAAAGTGAAATGTCCCAAAGCTGCAGTCCCGGTCCCACGATCGTCCCCGTTCCGGCATTGCCGAAAGTGAACGGGGCGGTCCTTGCGAAGTACCTGTCGCCCGTGTGGAAGAACTGGTTGATCATCTGATCCCGGGACGAGTGACCCAGGTCGTTGGGATTGCGCAGCAGGTTGGGACGGGTTCCCCCGGCATTGGAGGCATTGAAAATGTCTCTGGGGGTCAGAAACGCTCCGGTCTGGAAGGTGCCGATGCCACCCAGTTTCCAACCGCCGAAGATCAGGTCGGCTGTTCGTCCGATGTCGCCGGCCAGGGGCCTCCCCCGGCCGAAAGGCAACTGGTAGACCCAACTGATGGACGCGAGATGACGCGTGTCGTACCGGGTTGGTCCCGTGTCCGCCTTCCAGTTCCGGTTCCAGTCGCGAATCGGCTGGCCTTCCCAAAGCTGGGGTCCCGCGATGGAGGTCCCCAGGACCTTGCCCCAACTGTAGGCGCCCAGGAGCATGAGTCCATCCGGTCCCATTTCCTTGCGGAGTTTGACCTGAAGCGCATTGTAGTTGCTGGTGCCCCAGTTGACCGGCCCGCTGATCCCGGAAAGGTCGCAGATGCCGGCGTTGCGGCAGAGAGCCCTCCGCTCGGCCGTGGGCTCGGGACCGGGATAAGGATTGTTGAGCCCGAAATTGAACACGTTTTTGCGGCCCGCGTTCCCGACGTAGGCGACTTCGACCCCCATGGAGGGAAGCAGCTCCCGGTCGAGGCTGAGGGAGTACTGTTGCAGGTAGGGGGTCCGGTTGTCGCGGATCAGGCCACGGCCTCCGGTGGCCGGAACGACGGTGGTCCCGAAGGGACTGCCGAAACTGATGGCGGGAACGTCCCGGTCGCTGGCGATGCTGGTCGGCGGCACCCAGGGCCGGCCCAGTCCCATGGTGATGGGAATGTCCAGGACCTGCCAACTGTAGAAGACGCCGTATCCACCCCGGAGCACGGTCTTGTTGTCGCCGAAAAGGCGCCAGGCAAAACCGACCCGCGGCCCCCAATCGTTCATTTCAGCCCCACCGACTTTCTGCAGGCTGCGGTCGTAGTCGAAGGCGTCATTGGTGACCGCATTGGAAGGCGTGCCGGGCAGGGTCGGAATCGACTCCGCGAACACCCACTGGCCGGATGCGATGTCGATGCCGGTGATCCGGTTCTCGGCGTCATAGGGGCGCTGCCAGATCTCGTAGCGAACACCCAGATTCAAGGTGAGGTCCGGATGCACGTGCCAGTCATCCTGGAGGAAGAACATCCACCAGGTCTGCTTGGTGTTGAGCTGAAGCAGTGCGCCATTGATGCCGGAACTGGTGACCGCTCCCAGCAGGTAGTCGGCCCAGGCGTTGAATTGGTCTCCTGGGGCTCCGACGCTGGCGACGCTGAACCGGGGCGTGAAGCTGATGATGCCGCGGCTGTTGGCCTCGAACGCCATGTCCATGGCGTTGCGAATGACTTCGATCCCCACCTTCCAGGAATGGTTGCCCTGAACCTTGTTCAAGGTGTTGGAGTAGACGTAGTTGTTGTAGGGATTGTCCAACGGCGCGAAGGTGTCGTCGGCAATGGTTCTCCAGCCGCTGATGTTGATGGTCGGTATTCCCGCCTGTTGCCGTTCGGGGGCCACTCCCGTGATGCCCGCCCCCTCGAAGAATTCGGG
>JAPOZF010000620.1 GCA_026706165.1 Gemmatimonadota bacterium | reverse complement strand
CAACAAGAACATGCACGGGGACGACCCTGCATTCCATCGCCTGCCCGAAGACCCGAACCTCGCAGCCCAGTACCTGTTGCTCTACGAACTTTCCCTTCCTTTCGGCAGCGACCTCAACGACCGGATCGACGTCGCAAAATCAGCTACGCGCATGGTCGTGGTGACCAGGAATGCCGGGTCGAGGGAAATACGCGAACTCGACGCGAGGGCCCAGGAATGGCTCGATGCCAACATACCGGAGTTCGCCCATGAAGCATCGGGCCTGAGCGTCGTCTTCGCCCACCTTTCGCTGCGCAACATCAACAGCATGCTGCGGGGCACGATCGTTGCCATGGCGCTCATTTCGTTCATCCTGATCTGGATATTCAAGAGCGTGCGGATCGGGCTCCTCAGTCTGCTTCCAAACTTCATTCCGGCCGTCATGAGCTTCGGCCTGTGGGGCTATCTCGTCGGCCATGTCGGTATCGCCTCCTCGGTGGTCATCGCCGTTGTCTTCGGAATTGTCGTGGACGATACGGTTCATTTTCTGAGCAAGTATCTCAAGGCCCGCAGGGAGGGCAATTCGGCGCAGGAATCCGTGCGCTCCACCTTCCACACCGTCGGTCATGCTTTATGGACAACGACCGCAGTTCTGTCGGCTGGATTTCTCGTGTTCGCCACATCCGGTTTCGAAGTCAGCTGGGCGCTCGGGCTTCTGGTAACGATCACCATCATCTGCGCGCTCGTCGCCGATTTTCTGCTCCTTCCGACTCTGTTGATTGCCATCGACCGGAGAAATTCATGACTCCCTCATGTTTGCCTTCGCTGCCACCGGCTCGCTTTTCAGCGTTCTGCCTGATCGTTGCCGGCTGCCTCTGTTTGCCCGCACCCGGTCATACCCAGAGCGACACCGCCGAGGCCGCCGGGCTGCAGATCGCTCGCGACGCCCGGGCCGGGGAGGAAGGTTTCGGCAATTTCACCGCCCGGCAGGTCATGGTCCTGCGCAACAAGCACGGGCAGGAGAGCCGGCGTCAGCTCCGGGTCAAGGTTCTCGAAGTACCGGGAGACGGCGACAAGAGCCTGTTCGTGTTCGACGAGCCTCGCGACGTACAGGGAACGGCGCTGTTGGTACACGCAAAAAGGGAAGGCGCCGACGACCAATGGCTGTATCTCCCCGCGCTGAACCGGGTAAAGCGCATCAGCTCCTCCAACCGGTCCGGTTCCTTCATGGGCAGTGAGTTCGCCTATGAAGACATGACCGCCCAGGAAGTCGAGAAGTTCACCTACCGGTACCTGCGCGACGAGGTCTGCGGCGAGTTGACATGCACAGTCTCCGAGCGCTTCCCCGGCGACAGGAAGTCGGGCTACAAGCGCCAGGTGGTATGGCGCGACAAGGAGGAGCTACGCGTCTGGAAGGTGGAGTACTACGACCGCAAGGACGCCCATCTGAAGACTCTCACCCTGGGGAACTACGAGCAGTACCTGGACCGCTACTGGCGCGCCGGCGAGATGAGGATGGAAAACCTTCTGACAGGTAAAAGTACCGTTCTCACCTGGACGGACTTCCAGTTCGGGACCGACCTCGACGACCGCGACTTCACCCGGACCGGGCTGAGACGGGCACGTTGATGCGGTTACGTGCCGGTCTGTGCCGTGTCACCGCAGGCGCGGCCTGGACTCTGGCACCGCTCCTCGCCGCGGTTGCACATGCCGGAATCGGTGTGGACCATCACCGGATTTCCGGACACTCCAGCCTCGAAACCCGGTGGTTTCCCGAAACTGCCCTTCATGCCGGCCAGAGCGGGCATGCGAGCGGGTTTGTCGGCGCGCCAAGGCTTTACCTCGAGGACGCCGGGGGCCGAAGCCTGACTCTGGCCCCGTTCCTGCGCTACGACAGCACCGACTCCCGCCGCACCCATGCGGACCTGCGCGAAGCCTACCTGCTGCTTTTCGGCGAATTCGGGGAGGGCGAATGGGAGCTGCGCGCCGGCGTCGCCCGGGTGTTCTGGGGAGTCGCCGAATCGCAGCACTTGGTCGATATCGTCAACCAGGTCGACCTGGTCGAACACCCGGCCGGGGAGGCCAGGCTCGGGCAACCGATGGTCCATTTCACCTGGTCCGCAAACTGGGGGGCGCTGGAACTGTTCGGGCTGCCCTGGCACCGCGCGCGCACCTTTCCGGGCGGGGCCGGCCGCTTTCGTCTCCCGCTCGTCGTCGATGACGAGCGTGTCGAATACGAAAGCGGCGCCGGCGAGCGACACCTCGATCTCGCCGCCCGCTACAGCCACAGTTTCCGGTCCATCGACTTCGGATTGAGCTTTTTCCAGGGCACCAGCCGGGAGCCTTCTCTGGAAATAGACCTGGGCCGCGAGGCCCTGGTTCAGTCCTACGCGCAGATCCGCCAGGTGGGAATAGACGCCCAGCTGACCGCAGGCTCCTGGTTGTTAAAGCTGGAGGGTATTCACCGCGCCGGCGCCCGGAACCTGTCCGGCAGGGAAGAGGGTTACGTCGGCTCCGTTCTCGGCGGGGAATACACCTTCTATTCCGCGCTGGGCTCCGCTGCCGATCTCAGCCTGCTGGGGGAATGGAGTTACGATGGACGCGGCCCCGACGCGACCCCGGGCCGCTCACCCAATACGCTCGAGAACGACCTCTTCTTCGCCTCTCGTCTTGCGCTCAACGATGTTCAGGGTACGGAGATCGTAGCCAGTATTCTGGGGGACGTGGAACGCGCTACCCGCGCAATGGCTGTTGAGTTTGCCAGGCGGCTGTCCGACAGGTGGTCCCTGCAGCTGGAGACCATCTGGCTCCTCAGCACCGACGAGGAAGACCTCTTCAACTACTGGACAAGACGGGACAGCTTCGCTGACCTCGGGCTGACTTACAACTTCTAGCGGCCGCGCTCCGTCACGCCTGTTCGGGCACGGCAGCCTCTTCCAGGCCGGCCGGCAGGCTGAAGCGAACGTTCTCGACAATTCCTTCCATCGTCGAGATTTCGAGGTCGGCGTACTCCCGCAGCTGCTCGATCAGCTCGTGCACCAGTTCCTCGGGGGTCGAGGCTCCGGCGGTAATGCCGATACATTCCTTCCCCTGCAGCCATTGGGGATCGATTTTCGACGGATCCTCGATCAGGTAGCTCGGAACACCGCTGTCGTTGCTGACTTCGCACAAGCGGTTCGAGTTGGAGCTGTTCTGCGCACCCACCACCAGCACCAGGTCCACCTCTTCGGCGAGGGCGCGCACCGCCGCCTGCCGGTTCTGGGTCGCGTAGCAGATATCCTTGACGTCCGGTCCGACGATGTCGGGGAACCGCCGCCTCAGGGCCGAGATGACTTCCCGGGTATCGTCGACGGAAAGGGTGGTCTGGGTGATGTAGGCGACCTTCTCCGGATCGCGGACCTCGAGTGCTTCCACTCCCTCCACGTCACTGACCAACAGCACCGGCCCCGGTATCTGGCCCATGGTGCCTTCGACCTCGGGGTGGTCCTCGTGACCGATGAGAATGATGTCGTACCCTTTGGCAGAGTAGCGCTGGCCCTCTTTGTGCACCTTGGAGACCAGGGGGCAGGTGGCATCGAGCGGCCGCAGGCCCCGCACCGATGCGTCCTGCTCGACCTTCTCCGATACCCCGTGGGCGCTGAACACGGTGATTGCCCCGTTGGGGATCTGGTCAATCTGTTCGACGAACCGCACGCCCTTCGCTTTGAGGTTCTCCACGACTCGCGGATTGTGGACGATTTCATGGCGCACGTAAATCGGGGGGCCGTACTGTTTCAGCGCCGCTTCGACGATCTCGATCGCGCGTTCAACGCCGGCGCAAAACCCGCGCGGTTGAGCTAGTATGACTCGCATCTTTCCCTCTTTCATGGCTGACCCGGTACGCTCTTCAGACTACTGCCTTCGCGGCTGTCGGAATAAGGTACGTGCTTTCCCCCGATCCGCCTTTTTTCACCGGCGCCGGGCAGGCCTCGAGTCAACACCTTGAAGAGAAACTCGAGAACGGTGTTCCAACGCACGACTGCGCTGGTGACGACAGCGACCGCCCACACGCTCTTTCGTGAAATCTTGACTTCCTGTCCGTCCCTGAACGATGGGTTCGAGTGAATCCGGCGCAGGGTAAGCACGGCCATCCCCAACGCCCAGAGGCAGTGACGGCGGATGCCGGTTTCGCGGTTCGGGATCAGCAGCGTGAACCGCAAGGCGTTCGCCAGGTGCTGCCGGGCGATCCCCACCAGTTCCAGCAGCCCTGCGGCGAAACCGGGATTTCCCTGCCCCCCCGGCAGGGTACTCAGGTCGAAACCGGCCTCGAGGAAGATGTCGCGGGGCAGCCAGCAGGCTCCCCGGCGCCGGTCGTCCCATACATCCTTGAGGATGTTGGTCATCTGCAGCCCCTGTCCGAAGGAAACCGCGAGGGACAGCAGCTCTTCGCGGCGTTCGGCGACCTCCTCGGAGTATTCGCAGAACAGTTCGGTGAGCATCTCGCCGACCACCCCGGCGACGTGATAGCAGTAACGGTCGAGATGCGGAAGGTCCTGCAGGCCGTCCGGGGTTGCGTTCAGCTGAAACTCCGCCATCCCCCGGGACATGATCCTTACGCAGCGTTCCAGGGCGCTTCTCTGGGCCGGGCGAAACCCGTGGGTGATGCGGATCACCCGGGCGGTGTTGGCGATCAGGTCACGTTCGTTTTCGGTGGTCGAAGAGGACAGCAAGGCGCCGAGCTCGCTGGCGAAAGGCCCGGGATCCTCCCTGCCGGCAACGACCTCGACAAAGCGTCCGGAGAAGGCCTGCTTCTGAACGGGGGACAGCGACGGCTCGTCTTCGATGGTGTCGGTGATCCGGCACAGGAGATAGGCGTTGCCGACCACGTCGCGCAGCGGGCCGGGAAGCTGCGGAATCGTCAGGGCAAAGGTTCGGGACACTCCTTGCAGGATGTCCGTCTGGTAGACGAAATCGCCGTTCATCGCCGTTGTCGAGCAGGACCCCGTCATCTCGACCCTGTTTCTGCTTTTCGGATTCAGTTCGCGTTCTGTGGGAGTTTATACAGGCTTGCCCTGAGTCTGTCAACTTGGTCAGGGCCAATGGCTTCCTGCCTGCCGTCCCCGACCCCTCGCCCTCGTGTCAGCCCCT
>JAPOZF010000618.1 GCA_026706165.1 Gemmatimonadota bacterium | reverse complement strand
CGACGCTCTTCCGGTGCGGATTCCGGCGAGGTCGCGCTTCAGAGCATCGATGGAGTTGCCCATCTGCCGCCCAATTTCTTCGTAGATCTCCTCCAACATGATCTTGCCTCCAGCGAGGACCTGATCCAGGCAGATCGACCTAATGACTGCCCTCGCCCAGCCGAAATACCGAAAAGCGACTGATCGAAATCTTCTCGCCGACCTTCGATGTCAATTCCGTGACCAGATCTTCAATCGACTGGTCACTGTTCTTGACAAATGGCTGCTCGAGGAGGCAGACCTCCTGGAAGAATTTCTCGAGCCTCCCGGAGACGATCTTCTCGGCGATATGATCAGGCTTGCCTTCGTTTTTCGCCTGTTCGAGGTAGATCTCGCGTTCGTGGGCGATCACCTCCTGGTCGATTGAACCTCTGTCGACGGCGCGCGGCTGTTCGGCGGCGATATGCATCGCCACGTCCTTGGCGAACTGCTGAAAGTCGTCGGTTCGCGCGACGAAGTCAGTCTCGCAGTTTACTTCGACCAGGACGCCGAGGCGGTTGCCGGGGTGGATGTAGGAAGTCACCAGCCCCTCGTGCGCCGCACGCCCCGCCCGCTTTTCCACAGCTGCCATTCCCTGCTTTCGCAGATAGTCCACTGCCTTGTCGATATCGCCATTGGTTTCCTGCAAGGCCTTCTTGCAGTCCATCAACCCGATCCCCGTCCGTTCCCGAAGTTGCCTGACAACGGCCGCCGAGATATCCGCCATTCCTGTGTCCCTTTCCCTTTGCAGATTGTCCCCTGTGCTTCCTACGGCGTTCGCTCCGTCGCCCCGGAACCGGTTGCCGAAGGGCCGCCGGGGGTCGACGACATTGAACTCCCGGAATCGGGGGGAAGAGGAATCGAGCCGGCCTCCGCAACAGGCTGGTCCAACGCTTCCCTGTCAACACCTTCCGCGGCTACCGCTTCCGCTTCATCCGAGGCCGCCCGGCCTTCGATCACCGCATCGGCAATCAACGTCGTAATCAACTCGATGGATCGCAGCGCGTCGTCGTTTCCCGGGATCGGATAGGTCACGAGATCGGGGTCGCAGTTCGTGTCGACGATGGCGACCGAGGGCACCCCGAGCTTCCTCGCCTCGGAGATTGCCAGCTTCTCTTTTTTGATGTCGACTATGTAAACAAGACCCGGGAGGGTCGCCATCTTGCGAATGCCCGCAAGGGTCTTGGCCATGCGCGCCCGTTCCTTCTCGAGCAGCAGCACTTCCTTCTTTTTCAGCTTCTCGTAGGTGCCGTCAGTGGCGATGCGATCGAGGTGGTCGAGATGGCGGATGTTCTGGCGGATGGTCTGCCAGTTGGTGAGCATTCCTCCGAGCCAGCGTTCGGTTACATAGTACATCCCGCAACGCTCGGATTCCCGCAGAACCACATCGACTGCCTGTTTCTTGGTGCCGACGAACAGAACCGATTTCCCGGTGCGGGCGGTATCTACAACAGCCTGGTAGGCAGCTCCCAGCAGCGTCACCGTCTTCTGGAGGTCGACGATGTGGATTCCGTTGCGCTCGGTGAAAATGAACGGCCGCATCTTGGGATTCCAGCGTTGGGTCTGGTGGCCGAAATGCGTACCTGCTTCGAGGAGATCCCGTATCCCTACGTCAGGCATGTCACACTCACTTTCGTTCGATCGATGTCGCGGGCACCGCAGTCCTCAAGCACTTTAACCTCCCTGCAGGGAGGACCGCATGCGCACCGAGGACTTGGTGAAGGTTTTCACGATTGCTCTGCCTGAATGCCGAAGGCAGTGGGGGATACATCCAGACTCGAGGTGAGTGAATTGCCCCGGCTGCTTCTTGGATGTGCAAGTCGAAACAACCGGAGGTTTTCCTTGCGCCCTCGAAGTCGGGGAAGTTTCAGCGCTTGGAGAACTGGAAACGCTTTCGGGCTCCGGCCAAGCCGTACTTCTTGCGCTCCTTCTCCCTTGAATCGCGGGTCAGAAAGCCCGCCTTCTTCAGGGCCGGACGCCATGTTGGATCGTACTGGATCAGCGCACGGGCGATTCCCAGGCAAGCGGCTCCCGCCTGCCCCTGCAGCCCGCCTCCATGCACACTGATCTGAATGTCGAACCGCTGGCGCGATTCGGTGAGATCCAGGGGCTGGACCATCATCATCTCAAGGGCATCCCGCCTGAGGTAATCCTCGACGCTACGGCCATTCATCGCGATCGTCCCGGATCCGGGACGGATGCGCACGCGGGCAACGGAAGTTTTGCGGCGACCGGTCGCCTCGAAAGCTTGCTCAGCCATCATACCGCCCTGCTCGCATTCAGAAAGTCAACTCTTCGGGCTTCTGGGCTTCGTGCCGGTGTTCCGGACCGGCGTACACCCGCAGCTTCTTCAAGGTCCGACGCCCGAGGATGTTCCGCGGCAGCATTCCGCGTACCGCCATTGCAATCACACGCTCCGGGTGTTTCTCCATCATCTCGCGGTATGACGTCGTGCGGATGCCTCCAGGATAGCCGGTGTGCCGGTAGTAGACCTTCCGCTCCTCCTTGCGGCCCGTGACCGCGACCTTGTCGGCGTTGACGACGATAACGTGGTCACCCATGTCGAGGTGCGGGGAGAAGCCCGGTTTGTGCTTGCCCCTGAGGACATGGGCGATCCGCGATGCAAGCCGGCCCAGTGTCTGGCCGGTCGCATCGACGACGAACCACTTGCGATCGATGTCCTTAGCCGTGGGCGAGTATGTCTTTTTCACACCTATTTCCGCAACGTTGATTCTTCAAGAGACAGACCAACCAACTTAATGGGGACCCTGCTGACTGTCAATATGGCGCCAGCGCCGCCTGGCCCGGAACAGGACGACGGCCAACACGGTGGCGATCACCGCAAAAACAATTCGATTGTAGTCCCCGAGCAGTTCGGCAGCGCGCTCCCAGTTGGTGCCGACGAGCATCCCGGCGTAGATGAGCAGGCCGTTCCAGATCGCCATGCTCACCAGTCCCAGCCCGACCACCGGTTTCCAGCCCATCCCGCCCATGCCCGCCGCAAGGGCGATTACCGAACGGATGCCGCTGAGAAAGCGGTTGGCGAGCACCAGCCAGACGCCGTAGCGCTCCAGCCAGCGCGTCGCCCGCTCGAGACTCTGCGCCGAGCCGATGCGAAGCCGGGACTGCAGAATGCGGGCCCCGTGCCTGGCGCCGAGGGCGAACATCACCGAGAAGCCCAACGTGCCTCCGATGCAGGTGCTGACGTACACGGGAATCCACTCCAGCACCCCGAGGCCGACCAGATATGCGCTGAAGATGACCACGACATCACCGGGCACCGGGGGAATCAGGTTTTCCAGGAAAGCGCTGACCGTCAGGAGCAGATAAGCCCAGAGCGGATTCCATCTCCCCAATTCGGCAACCGTACTGTTGATGAAATCGACCAACGAGCGGCGCTACTTTTCGACCTGGGCAACGGCTTGCGCCGCCATGCCCTCGGAGCGCCCGGTGAACCCGAGCCCCTCTGTCGTCGTCGCCTTGACCGATACCGACTCCACCGGAATCCGCAGCACGCCTGCCAGCCTTCCCCGGATGGTGTCCATGTGGGGAGCAAGTTTCGGTTCCTGCGCCATGACCACCGCATCGACGTTTACCACCCGGAATCCCTGCCCATCGAGCAGGTCGCGCACCTCGGCGAGCAGCAAAAGGCTGGAGATCCCCCGGTAGGCCTCGTCGTCGTCGGGGAAATGACGGCCGATGTCGCCGAGTGCCGCCGCACCCAGCAAGGCATCGATTATGGCGTGACTGAGAACATCGGCGTCGGAGTGTCCATCGAGGCCTGCCGAGTGGGGAATGGTCACCCCCCCGAGAACCAGCGGCTTTCCAGGCACGAGGCGATGGACGTCGTATCCCTGCCCCACCCTCGTAGCGGCGACGGCCTGAGCGGGTCCCGGACTGTCCGCGGTTTTTTCGCGACGGCTCATGTCCATGTTCCATTCTACCTTCTCGAAATCTTCGGGAGTGGTCAGCTTGACGTTCAGGGAATCGCCCGCTACGATTCGCACCTTCACTCCCATGCGCTCCAGCAACGTCGCCTCGTCGGTTGCCGGGTGGGTACCTGCCGCCTCCCTGTCGAACGCCTGGAGCAGGGCATTCCTGCGAAAACCCTGAGGTGTCTGCGCGTTCCACAAGGATCGCCGGTCCGGGGTTCCGACGATCACTCCGCCTCTCACCTCCTTCACCGTCTCCGTAGCCGGAAGCGCGGGGATGGCTGCCCCAGACCTTTCGGTCTCCTCGATTACACGGTCGATCAGTTCCCGGGTTACCAGCGGACGCACGGCGTCGTGGATCAGGACGATCTCGTCCTCCTCCGTCGTGCCTCTCAGGGCGAGGCGCACGGAATCGCTGCGCTCCCTGCCGCCCTCGACGGCCGGCCGCAGCTTCGCGAAATCGCCCGCAAATGCTTCGTAACGGGCCAGGTCCGCCGGATTCAGGGCGACGATGATGCCCCCTACCGATGGGGTCTCCTCGAAGCAGCGCACCGTATGCCACAGTACCGGCCTGCCCAGAATCGGCCGGAACTGCTTGGGCACGGCACCCGGCATCCGCGTCCCGCGACCGGCCGCGGGAATCACAGCGACGACCTTGCTTGCTGTTTTACCGCCCTCGGACATGGCGGTGGAGGCTTCCTTCGGTCCGGGATTTCACGAGATGAACATGGCGTCGCCGTAGCTGTAGAAGCGATATCCCGCCGCTACCGCTTCCCGATAGGCGGCCAGCACCGTATCCGTTCCAGCGAAAGCCGCCACCAGCATCAGCAGGGTCGAGCGCGGCAGGTGGAAATTGGTCAGGAGGGCATCGACGGCACGGAAGCGGTAGGGTGGAAGTATGTAGTGCTCGGTCCATCCGGACCCGTTGCGCACCAGTCCATCCTCCGAGCCCAGCGTTTCCAGAGTGCGCGCAGTGGTCGTACCGACGGCGACGATACGGCCCCCGGACTGTTTGCGGCGACATATTTCCCGGGCTTCCGATTCCCCCAAGTCGTACCACTCCGCCTCCAGTCTGTGTTTGCGGGGATCGGCGGTTCGGATCGGTTCGAATGTTCCCGGTCCGACGTTCAGGGTCAATGGAATCACTCCCACCCCCCTCTGTCGCAGG
>JAPOZF010000625.1 GCA_026706165.1 Gemmatimonadota bacterium | reverse complement strand
CCTCGAGCCGCCGCAGACCATGCTCCACCGGATTCCGGGTTTTTGCGGAAACATCGATGTAGACGCGCCCGTCCTCGACTTCGACCGGATATGTCGTCGCGTCGTCGGCAAACAGATCGAAGGTGCAGCCGCTCCGCAGATCGAAACGGGCGTGGTGCCAGTGACAGGTCAGGATGCCGTCCTCGATGGTTCCGCGATGCAGGGGGAACCCCATGTGGGGACAGCGGTTGTCGACCGCGTGGAGTTCCCCCTCCGAGCAGAAGAGGACGATCGGGACAGGCCCTCCCCGAACCAGGATTCTTCCCTTGTGTTTTATCTCATCGATTGATCCCGCGTTCAGCCGTTCACTTGGCGGTTTTCCCATGGCTTTCTCCTTTCGGTGTTTCCGGCATCCGTTTCCCTGGTTCCAGGTCACTGAAGCCGGTAAGACAGGCTCTTCGGACGAGCCTGGATCGAATCTGCAACTTCAAGTATACTTGAAGTCAAGGAAAACCTTGTGCCACCACTTTCACCCACTTTGACCATCGGGGACGTAGCGGCGCGAAGCGGAGTCGCGACCTCTGCGCTGCGGTTTTACGAAGCCGAGGGCCTGATCGCCTCGGAGCGGACCGGCGGGAACCAGCGCCGGTATCGACAGGCCGTATTGCGCCGCGTCGCCGTCATTCGGGCGGCCCAGAGAATCGGAGTGCCGCTCCGGGAGATCCGGTCAGCGCTGGACACGCTTCCGGACGGGCGCACACCGAACAAGGCGGACTGGGCCCGCCTGTCGCGGGCTTGGAGGGATCAGCTGGAAGAGCGGATAGAGACGCTCGAGCGGTTGAAAGAGAACCTCACCGGCTGCATAGGCTGCGGCTGCCTGTCCCTGCGGTCGTGCTCGCTCTTCAACCGGGATGACGAGATGGCATGCCGCGTCGACGGCAGTTCCCTGATGGGAGGTTCCGGGAAGGTGGGCGCATCGGGCGGTTGAAGGAAGCGGGTTTGACGGAGTGCGGCCCTCCTCATACGTTGCAAGAGCATGATGACCCGTCAGAAAGACCGCAGGCAGAACTATCCAGCCAACGCCGGCGTCAATAATGCGATCGCCCCGTTACGCGTGTTCTGACGACTGCTCCAACCGAATCCGAGAATCCCAAACCCGTCGCGAACACGCATCGCGGCGGGTTTTCTGTTTTAAGGAGTTTACGAGATGACATTTCGCTACAAGCACACGGCACGCGCTTTTTCGCATGACAACGACGACAATAATCCCGCCATTCGGGCTCGATGGCGTTGGACGTGATCGGATTACACTCTCACCCCAACCCGCCGTTGAGCCTCGCGCCGACGGCGGGTTTTTCATGTACATCCAAAACTGGAGGTGGCCATGCACCGCTATCGCACCCACACCTGCGGCGAACTTCGCAAGCGCCACGCCGGCCAGACCGTTCGCCTGAGCGGTTGGCTGCATCGCAAAAGGGACCACGGAGGCATACTGTTCCTGGATCTGCGCGACCACTACGGCATCACCCAGCTCGTGATATTGCCGGACAATGACGCTGCGGCAACCGCGGCCAAGGTCCCCCGCGAATCCGTAATCCGCGTCGCAGGCGACGTGCGCAAACGGTCGCCTGAGACCGTCAACAGCGCCATGGAGACGGGTGAAGTGGAAATCGCCGTCCGCGAGCTGGAAGTGCTCTCGCCGGCGGAGCCGCTCCCCTTTTCCGTGGCCGAAGATCCCGAAGTGGGGGAGAGCACCCGCTTGTCCTATCGCTTCCTGGACCTGCGCCGGACCGGGCTGCACCGCCGCATTCAGCTCCGCTCGGAAGTGATCGCCAGCATCAGGCGGCGCATGACGGAGATGGGCTTTGCCGAGTTCCAGACGCCCATTCTCACCAGCAGCTCGCCCGAGGGGGCGCGCGATTACCTCGTTCCGAGCCGGCTGTATCCCGGCCGCTTCTACGCGCTGCCGCAGGCGCCGCAGCAGTTCAAGCAGTTGCTGATGGTGTCCGGTTTCGATCGCTACTTCCAGATCGCGCCCTGCTTCCGGGACGAAGACGCCCGCGCCGACCGCTCCCCCGGCGAATTCTACCAGCTCGACCTCGAGATGGCCTTCGTCGAACAGGAGGACGTCTTCGCCGTGGTTGAGGAGCTCTTTTCCGGTCTCTTCCGCGAGTTCACCGACTGGGCAGTGACCGCGCCGCCGTTCCCGCGTCTTTCCCATGCCGAAGCCATGCTGCGGTTCGGCACGGACAAACCAGACCTGCGCTTCGGTCTCGAAATCCAGGACCTCACCGGGATCTTCGCGGACTCCTCGTTCAGGCTGTTCGGGGACATCGTCGCGGCAGGCGGGGTCGTCCGCGCCCTGTGCGTTCCCGAGATGGAAGGGCAACCGCGCTCGTTTTTCGACGGCCTCGAAGCATTCGTCAAAGAGGCGGGCGGCAAGGGGCTGGCCTACCTCATCAACGGAGCGCAGGCCACAGGATCATTTGCCGCCGCCCTGGAACAGAGCGTGCGCAGCCGCATTTTCGAGCACTGCGCAGCCGCTCCGGGGTCAGCCGTTTTCTTCATCGCCGGGGCGCCATCCGAGGCAGCGGCCCTGGCGGGACGGTTGCGCCTGCATCTGGCAGACCGGCTCGACCTGCGGCGGGAGGGTTGTTATGAATTCTGCTGGGTCGTCGATTTTCCCATGTACGAATGGGACGAGGAACGCGCTTGCGTGGCCTTTTCGCACAACCCGTTTTCCATGCCGCAGGGTGGCATGGCTGCGCTGGAGACGCAACCGCCGCTGGAGATCAAGGCGTATCAGTACGACATCGTCTGCAACGGCCTCGAACTGTCGAGCGGTGCCATCCGCAACCACAGGCAGGACATCATGTACAAGGCGTTCGAGATTGCCGGACATGCGCGGCGGGAAGTGGATCGCAGGTTCGGGGGAATGATCCGCGCCCTTCGTTACGGCGCTCCGCCCCACGGCGGCATCGCCCCCGGCATCGACCGCATCGTCATGCTGCTGGCGGACGAACCGAACATCCGGGAGGTCATCGCCTTCCCGATGAACCAGAATGCGCAGGATCCGCTCATGGGCGCCCCGGGCGATGTGTCTCCCGAGCAGTTGCGGGAACTCCACATAGCGATCCGGGAGTAATACAAACGAGATGCCTCCCCGAAAGAAAGAGACCAAACCGAAAAATCCTGTTGATCCCTTTTCGTCGCTTCGGTGGGAAGACGTGGAGAACTGGGCGGGCAGCCGCATCGTCGCCCGGGGACAATCCTGTCTGGAAAGCCGGGCCGTCCAGGATCTGAAGCGCGCCGAAGACGGGGCGCTGGTCGCCTGGGTGCAGGGAAGTCGGCGCTATGCCACCCGGGTGCGCACCGAAGGAAGGAATAACCTGCAGTCCGAATGCACCTGTCCCTACTGGACGACGTGCAAACACGCGGTGGCGGTAGTGCTGGAATACCTGGAAAACATCAAAAACAAAAAGGCCATCGGGCGGGTTGAGGAGGACGATCCGCGCCTGCTGCGGTTGGATGCGATCAATGAGGGGTTCGGAGAGTTGGAGGAACTCGATCTCGAGGAGGACGAGGAAGATTGGGGAGAGGAGGAAGGGAACTTCGAGACGGGTTCAAGGAGCTCGAGGTCCAGGCAACCCCGGTTCTCTTCCCTGCGCGCGCACCTCCAGAAGCAGACCAAGGCCGAACTCGTGGCGCTGGTGGTGGAGCTCGCCGAAACACACGACGAGGTGCACCGGTCGCTCGAGGACCGCCGCACCCTGGCCTCGGGGGAGACGGACAGAATCCTGCAGACGGTCCGCCGCGAGATCGCTGCCCTCGAAGAACCGGTATGGGAAGGTGGTGGCTACGGGGTCCCTGTGGCCAGTACGGATCGCCTCGAAGCGGCGCTCAAAGCCCTGGTAGAAGCCGGACAGGCCGACGCCGTAGTGCGACTGGGGCCGGAGCTTCTGGCCGCCGGCACCCAGGCGGTGGAGTACGAGCACGAGGGAGAGTCAGGCGATGCCATCAGCGCCTGCCTCGATCTCCTTTTCCAGGCCCTGGATGCGACGGCCCTTTCGCCGGCGGACCGGATAGAATGGGCCCTGGATATGTCGCTGGCCGACCCGTACGGCTTGTTCGACGTCGGGCTGGAAGATTTCCAGAAGAAAGGGTACGCCAAAAGCGAATGGTCCGAGGTGTGCGACCGCCTGGAGAAACGTCTGGAAGCCGAAGAGCCCACTCCCCGAGAGGAGGACTTATCCTATGACTTCAACCGGGACCGAATCGCCAACTGGCTGATTCACGCTCTGGAAAAGGCGGGCCGCCGGAAGGAGATCATTCCTCTGTGCGAGCGCGAGGCGCAAATCACCTTCAGCTACGATCGCCTGGTGGATCGCCTGATGGCCGGTCGCCGCTGGGAGGAGGCCCGGGGCTGGTGCCGGCAGGGGATCGAGACGGTTCCCTCCGAATCGGGCCTCCAGGCGAGGCTGCGCCGGCAGCTGCAGACCATCAACCAGCGCAGCGGCAACTCTCTCTCGGGGCTGGCCATTCAGGCGGAGGAGTTTTTTGCCGAGCCCGGCCTTGCCGGTTTCCAGGCCTTGTGCAGGGCCGCCCGCAAGGCGCGCATCGGCAAGGGGGTCGAGGCCTGGGGGCGGCACTACCTGGAAACCGGCCAGCGGCCTCGAGCCGGCAGGAAACGGAAGAGCGACCCCGAAATGGACTGGCCCCTTCCCGCCTGTGAAGTCGAGGTGCCAGCACCTCTGAGGGCGACCGAGGCGCCCGTGACCGGGGTGCTGATCCGGTTGGCCATAGCCGAGAAGAAACCGGAAGAGGTCCTGAAGTGGTACGATCATCCCAGCCGGAAGAAAAGGGGGGCGGGGATCTATGGCTTCTCCCTCGACAACGAGGTGGCCACGGCCGTGGAATCGACCCACCCGGATCGGGCGGTAGCTATCTGGAAGGAATTCGCAGAGAAACAGATCGCCCGGGTACAGGCGAGTGGGTACCAGGCGGCGGTTCCCTATCTGCGCAAGGTCAGGGATGCACTCACCCGGGCCCGACGCAAGGGGGAATGGGAAGAGTACCTGGCTGCATTGTGACAGCAGACCAGCCGCAGGCCTCGATGCCTGGAAGAGTTGCGGAGGTTGGAG
>JAPOZF010000067.1:1478-5122 GCA_026706165.1 Gemmatimonadota bacterium | reverse complement strand
TACTTCGGGTCAGCGGTGCAGGACCACATGCGCAGGACGTACTCGATGCTGAAGATGATCAGGGAGATCCGCTCGAACCAATGGAAAGCGGCCGGACTCAGGGAATAGACAGGCTCCACCGTTTCCAGGGTAAGCGCCAGGATGTTGAGGAAGATCAGCCCGAGGATGCCGAGGTCCACGGCCCGGCTGTGGGGGTCTCCGTCGGTCGATACGGCCAGGAGATGGTGAACGCGCTCCTTCATCGGCATGGAATGCCTCCCGGGAATGGGATCATGGAGGTCAGGGATGCATGGGGTAGTGCTTGTCTTCGTATCGCTCAACCAGGTCGGAGAGGACATCGAGTTCGATTCTGGCAGGATCGCCTTCGTCCTTGATCTGCCCCTCCGGCGGGGATAGGGTATCCATGAGCTCCGATATGCGGGCCAATGCCGCTTCGTAGTCTTTCTCGGTGCGGATCGGTCGGATTGCTGCCATTTCTAAACCTCTTCAACGTTGATCCGGTTGTATTCGGCGTGAGTGCCCACGAACTGTACTGATGCACCGGACAAGGAAACCAGTGTTGACAGGCATGGCCGTCCCTGGTTCGGCTACACAGCCACGCTTATTTGATAGACCACATCGGTGTCTTTGGGCGCGTCCTGACCTTCGTCTCTGAGCACTTCCAGGTATAACTCGATGGCTTCCCTGACGTTTTCGAGAGTTTCCCCTATCGACTCGCCTTGGGAATAGCAGCCGGGCAGGGCCGGGACCTCTACCCAGAAACCGCCTTCTTCAGCCTGATGGACTACCACTGAATACTTCATTCAGCCTTCTACCCGCAGAACTCATTCAGGCTCAGCTTGGTTTCCCCACGGCCCTGTTGGGGAGCATTGAATAGAGGAACCAGTCATTCCTCTCAGGCGCCCGCCCAGCCTTCAGACAGGACTTCCGCCTGTTCCAGCACCGTCTGCGTCGCCTTCTCCTGCTTGTCCGGCGGGTACCCGTGCTTGCGCAGGATGCGACGCACCAGGACGCGGAGGTGAGCGCGCACGTTCTCCCGAAGCGTCCAGTCGATGGTGACATTGTTGCGCACAGTCTCGACAAGCTGGCGGGCAATGGTACGCAGCGTCTCGTCCCCAAGCACCTGCACGGCGCTGTCGTTCGTCTCGAGGGCGTCGTAGAAAGCCAGCTCATCCTCCGACAGCCCCAGCTGCTCCCCGCGCTCGTTGGCCTCCCGCATTTCCCTGGCGAGTTCGATCAACTCTTCGATCACCTGCGCCGCCTCAATCGCCCGGTTCTGGTAGCGGCGCAAGGTCTGCTCCAGCATCTCTGAAAACGACCGCGCCTGTACCACGTTCTTGCGCCGCCGGGTAGAGACCTCTCCCTTGAGCAGCTTCTGCAAGAGCTCCACGGCGACGTTGCGGTGCGGCATTCCCTGCACTTCCGCCAGGAACTCGTCCGACAGCACCGAAATATCCGGCTTGTCCAGGCCGGCGGCAGCGAAGATGTCCAGTACACCCTCGGAGGCCACCGCTCGCGAGATGATCTGGCGGACCGCAAGGTCCAGCTCTTCCTCGGGGCGCGCTTCTCCCGCCGCCCGCTTGGACAGGGCCGCCCGCAGCGCCTGGAAGAACCCGACGTCGTCCCGGATGTACAGCGCCTCCTCGTGAGGCACGGCAAGGGCGAAAGCCTGGGACAGCTCTCGCACCGCGTTCAGGCAGCGCTCCTTGCCATCCTCCTGGGCGAGGACGTGCTCCTGCGCGGCCGGCAGCAGATTCAGTCGTTCTTGAGGTGTGCCTGTCGTCCACCTGTTCCAGTCGAAGCCGTGCATCAGCCCGCAGCAGATCTCGTACTTCTCCAGCATCACCGCCACCGCCTCTTCCTGGTTCAGGGCGGTCCGTCCGGTTCCGCCGCTCTCGGTGTAGGTGTTCAACGCCTGCCTCAGGTCCTGGGCAAGCCCCAGGTAGTCGACCACCAGGCCGCCCGGCTTGTCCTTGAACACCCGGTTCACCCGGGCGATGGCCTGCATCAGCCCGTGGCCGCGCATCGGCTTGTCCACGTACATGGTGTGCAGGCTCGGCGCGTCGAACCCGGTCAACCACATGTCCCGCACGAGGACGACCTGCAGCGGGTCTTCGGAGTCCCGGAACCGGTTCGCCAGGGCCTCCCGCCGGGCCTTGTTGCGGATGTGGGGCTGCCACTCCACCGGATCGGATGCGGAGCCGGTCATCACCACCTTGATGGCTCCCCTGGCATCATCGTCGTCGTGCCAGGCGGGGCGCAGGCGCACCAGCTCCCGGTAGAGGTCGATGCAGATGCGCCGGCTCATGCAGACGACCATCGCCTTGCCTTCCAGTGCCTCCAGGCGCTTATCGAAGTGGGCAACGATATCCTCGGCGACCTGCCGGACGCGCTTGTCTGCGCCGACTACCGCTTCCAGCTGCGCCCACTTGGTCTTGAGCCTTTCCCTGCGCTCGACCTCCTCCCCCTCGGTAGCCTCCTCGAACTCCGGGTCGATTGTCGGCCGTTCTGCCTCGTCCAGGGTCAGCTTTGCGAGGCGGCTCTCGTAGTAGATGGGAACCGTGGCTCCGTCCTCGACGGAACGCTGGATGTCGTAGATGCTGATGTAGTCGCCGAACACAGCCCGCGTGTTGGCGTCCTTCAGTTCGATGGGCGTGCCGGTGAAGCCGATGAACGAGGCGTTGGGAAGCGCGTCGCGCATGTGGCGGGCGTAGCCGTCGATGAAGTCGTACTGGCTGCGGTGGGCCTCGTCGGCGATCACCACGATGTTGCGCCTTTCCGAAAGAGTGGGGTGGGTATCCCCCTTCTCTTCGGGGAAGAACTTCTGGATCGTGGTGAAGACCACGCCGCCGGCATTGACCGAAAGCTTGTCCCGCAGGTCCGCCCGGCTTTCCGCCTGAACCGGCGGCTGCCGAAGGAGATCCTGACAGCGGGAGAAAGTCCCGAACAGCTGGTCGTCCAGGTCGTTGCGGTCGGTGAGGACCACGACGGTCGGGTTTTCCATCGCCGGCTCGCGGATGATGGCCCCGGTGTAGAAGGCCATGGTCAGGCTCTTGCCGGATCCCTGGGTGTGCCAGACCACCCCGATGCGGCGGTCCCCTGACTCACCGCCGGGCATCCGTCCTGCCTCGTACCGTCCGCGCTCCTCGCCGGCTATCGAGGCTTCTCTACTCAACTCGGCCGCCCGCAGGGTCTCGTCCACGGCTACCCTGACGGCGTGGAACTGGTGATAACCCGCCATCTTCTTGACCAGCGCGCCGCTGCCGTCGTCGTCGAACACGGTGAAATCGCGGATGAGCTGGAGGAACCGGGCCGGCTCGAAGATGCCTTCCAGCATCACCTGCAACTGGGTCAGGTGGGGGTCGGCCAGCGTCTCCCCGGTGATGGTGCGCCAGGGTTTGAACCACTCCCTGCCGGAGGTCAGCGTGCCTATGCGGGCCTCGTTCCCGTCCGAGACCATGAGCACCTCGTTCATGGAGAACAGGGTGGGAAGCTCGGCCTTGTAGGTCTGTAGCTGCTGCCACCCGGTCCAGATGGTGGCGTCCTCGTCCGCGGGGTTCTTCAGCTCGATTATCCCCAAAGGCAGTCCGTTGACGAACAGCACCACATCTGCCCTGCGGGTGCTCTTGTTCTCGGCGATTGTG